>CALECM010000106.1 GCA_937949745.1 uncultured Bacteroidales bacterium
TTATTTTGGTTATTCCGGCTATCCTGACCTGAACGGTTCATATCTGTGGACATCGCCTGTTGCGATTGTCCCTGGCCATAGTTATAATCCTGATTATTTTGACCTTGTTGTCTATTTTGATCATTCCTATTGTTTTGGTTATTCCGGTCATATTGATTTTGTTGATTTTGCCCGGATTGATTATTTCGGTTGTCCTGACCTGAACGGTTCATATCAGTAGACATCGCCTGTTGCGATTGTCCCTGTCCATAGTTATAATCCTGATTATTTTGACCTTGTTGCTGATTTTGATTATTCCGGTTGTTTTGGTTATTCCGGTCATATTGATTTTGATTTTGTCCGGATTGGTTATTTCGGTTATCCTGACCTGAACGATTCATATCTGTGGACATCGCCTGTTGCGATTGTCCCTGGTTATAGTTATAATCCTGATTATTTTGATTATATTGACCTTGTTGATTTTGATTATTCCAATTGTTTTGGTTATTCCGGTTATCCTGACCTGAACGGTTCATATCAGTAGACATCGCCTGTTGGGATTGTCCCTGGTTATAGTTATAATCCTGATTATTTTGACCTTGTTGATGATTTTGATCATTCCTACTGCTTTGGTTATTCCGGTCATATTGATTTTGTTGATTTTGTCCGGATTGGTTATTTCGGTAGTCCTGACCTGAACGGTTCATATCAGTAGACATCGCCTGTTGCGATTGTCCCTGTCCATAGTTATAATCCTGATTATTTTGATTATATTGACCTTGTTGTTGATTTTGATCATTCCGGTTGTCCTGACCTGAACGGTTCATATCAGTAGACATCGCCTGTTGCGATTGTCCCTGGTTATAGTTATAATCCTGATTATTTTGACCTTGTTGCTGATTTTGATCATTCCGGTTATTTTGGTTATTCCGGTCATATTGATTTTGCTGGTTTTGTCCGGATTGACTGTTCCGGTTATCCTGATCATTACGTGCCGAAGGAGATGCAGACATAGCCACGGTTTGAGAAGCGGCGTTATTATTTTGGTTTATGGAAGTATTTTCCTGGCCGGAACGATTAGCTGCCGTTTCATACTGATCATTTCTCCTCGAATCTGGTTGACTTTGGATTTGCTGTGATAGTTGATTTTGCTGTCCGGACTGATAAGCTGTATTATCCTGGTTATTGTTACCGGTATGATAAACTATAGAAAATTTGTCCGGAGAATCTGTAGGACGCGAAAAAACTATTTCCTGATTTTTATTATTCCTGAATACATCCCGTGCCCCACTCTGGTCACTTCTGTTCTGGTCGGCTGTATAATCATTATCCCTGATCACTTCCCGTAACAGGTCAAAATAACAATCACGATTTGCCTGAATATCAACAACAGCCGATTTATTATCCTGGAATTGAACGGAAATTACATTTTCTTTTCCATCCTGTTGTTTAGTCCATGTAGAAGAGTTTTGAGTCTCCGATACATTTACCCAATTATTACGGTTAAAATAATCCCTTGTTTCCGATTGGGATTTTCCATATAAGTTATTTATCTGATTCAGATTCATACATTGTGAAGAGTTCTGGGCTCTTAATCCCATAAATAGAGGGAGAAGAAAGAGTGTCGTCAGAATCAAAAACGGCATCTTTTTTTTGACGTAAAATAGTTTGTGATTAATCATAACAGTATTATTTTAAATTATTAATTTAAATTTTTTTATTGTATATATTATTATATTTTTAACATTTAATATAATATCCAAATATTGATTATATTTCTGTTTTATTTATTTTAGCATTCCCATATATGAAAAGGCAATATTTTTCTGCATAAACAAATTTGTATAATCTTAACAAAATTAATTATTAAATGTTTGAAAAATAAACAATCCATTTAGATTAGAAAGGATATATTTTATTATGAACCGTGCTGGAAATAGACCAGAAACAGGAAATCGGGATTTTATAAAAATAAGGTGGTGTGATAATAACCCAAATCAACGAAAAGAAGAGGTTATTAAATTCCTTTCTATGGATAATATCGAATAAATAAGATCAATTTTGATCGGGCTGGAAATTAGCCCTGATATAATCAAAGATACTAAAATTCTTTTTGACCTTAGGTCTGTCGAGTGGATCCACTGTTACAACGGTTTGAAGTGGTTTTTTCCGGGCTACATATTTATCCAAAAAGATCTGGATATCTTCCAGATTGTCGCTCATGGGGGTTCCTGCCACCCGGTGATCAGTATTTACCTCCGTATAGAAATAATAAGGAAGATCATATTTTTCTAAACGTTTAGCCACATTTTTGGATCCGAAGAATGCCAGTTTACAAAATTTCACCCTGTTATAAGGGACGTTTTTATCGGCATCGCCGTGAAAAAGCTGAATGGGGGCCGTATTAGCGCTCCATTTCAAATTACCCTGATTACTGTATATGGCGCCGGCAAAAGAAATGATACCGGCGTAATTAAAATTATCGGGCACTCTCCGGGCCCTTTCACTTCGGGTACTGATCTCATATCCTCCCTGCAAAACCGTAATGCCGCCGGCGCTGGAACCCGAAGTCACGATTTTCTCCCTGTCGATATTCCATTCATCGGCATGTTCCAGGATAAACCGTGTCGCATCTAAAAGATCTTCCACGGCCATATAAATCGTATTCTCGAAAAGAGCAATAAAGTCTTTTATACCGGGTTTACCCTCAATATTTACATTCTTAAAACCTAAACGGTAATCGATGGAGAACACGGTATACCCCTGATCCGTAAAAAATTTAAAATAAGGAAGAAAACTTTCGGAATATCTTTCACCTGTAAAAAAACCGCCACCGAAAACGTAGATCATAGCCGGAGAAGGATTGTTCCCACGATTTAAACCCTCATATTTATCCAGTCGCAAGGTATCATTCCCTTTAATAGCAAAAATATAGGTATCTTTAGAAAGATCAACTCCTATCTTCTGTGCTTTACTCAATGAACCTGTGAACACAAGCAAGCTAAAAAAAAGTATAAACCGGATTCTCATTAAATTTAATTTTAAGATTCTATAATTTTAATTCTTCACGTAATTTCTCCCATTGCCGGTCGGATAGTTTCGCACCCACTGTTTCCACAAGTTCAGCCGAAAGTCTTGAGGCTAGGGCTCCTGCTTTTTCAACAGGATAATGATTCATTAATCCATATAAAAAACCGGCTGCATAAATATCCCCGGCTCCGTTCGTATCGATACATTCTGCAGGATAACAAGGTATCGTGGTGACCTTACCTTCAGCCTTAACCATCGACCCTTTTGCGCCCAGTTTCACTACCGCGATCTCGCAATACTTCGAAAGTTCTTCCAGGGCTTCTCTTTCTTCCTTGCCTGTAAAAGCTTTCGCTTCCTCCTCATTGGCAAATATTATATCCACGTAATTCTCTAATAACAATTTAATAAAATCACGGTTCAATTCCACTACGTTATAACTGGCCATATCCATGGCTATTTTATGCTGATGCTCTTTCGCATACTCGCAAACCCGTAATATCAGATCATGGTTAAAAACCAGATATCCTTCCACCAGGATATACTGGTAATCCTTGAATATATCCTTATCTATTTCTTCGGGACACATACTGGCTGCAGCACCCAAATATGTAGCGAAAGTCCTTTCAGCATCACGGGTCATGATGGTTGTGGCGATACCGGTGTCCAGGTCCGATTCTATCATATGTCCGGTAATATTACTGCGATCAAGATCCGATCGAAAAAATTCCCCTGCCTTATCGCCGGAGATTTTCCCAATAAATCCGGTTTGCGCGCCCAAGCGTGCCAACCCGTGAATAGCATTTGATGCGGATCCTCCTGAGGCGGTGACCTGGTCCATATCCCGGATGGTATCATGAATTGCGCGCTTCGTATCGCTGTCGATCATTTCCATGCCACCTTTTTTCAGTGAAAACCGGTCCAGTATTTTTTCATCGTCAATTGAAACGATCACATCAACCAACGCATTCCCGATTCCTAATATTTTCGTCATAATATATATTTTTAAGAAAGTTGCAAAAGTAATAAATATTTTACTGAAATCGGTATTTATCAGGGTATTTTGCCCGGACAGTCTGATGAATTAAAAATAATTTTAAAATCCGATGTAAGAATTGGCATCCATATTTCGTCTTATATTTGTAACCAAGAAATTCTTAAATGGACCAGGTAATATTCATGTCAAAACTCCATCCTTTATCGGTACCATTATATCAAATGGCTTTTTCCATATTAAAAGAAGAAGATGCCGCCAAAGATCATTTACAGGAACTCTATATTAAACTGTGGGAAAAACGTAATAAACTTGAAAATATTCAAAATTTGAAGAATTTCGCATTAAAATCCATGAGAAACTTATGTCTGGACACGCTACGTTCCGAAACTCATTTTGATACGTTAATGACAGACCTGCCATCAGCAGGACCGGGTACCCTGGAAAAAATAGAACAGAAAAGCCTCATGAAACTTATTGGCCAGATGATCGGTCGTTTACCGGAAATGCAAAGAAGCATTATGAGGCTCAGGGATATCGAAGGATTAGATATCAATGAGATCGCTTTTATCATGTCTATCACCGAAAATGCCGTAACTGCCAATCTTTCCCGGGCCAGAAAAAAAATTAGAGAACAGCTCACAGCTCTTGATACAAATTTAAATCGCGCATAATGATGGAGAGTCCGATAAAAATACTTGTGGATAAATACCTGGATGGTATTTCAACCCTGGAAGAAGAAAAACAACTGACGGACTATTTCAATAGCGGAGAAATAGAGCCGGAACATCTTCCCTACCGGAAAATGTTTGAATATTTTGCATCAGAAAAAGAAGATAGCGATCTTGCCCGGGAATTTATTGACTTTCCGGTAATACCTATAAAACGAAATAAGGAAAGAAATATCAGGAAAATATGGATTATCGCGGGAACATTGGCTGCAGCCTGTATCGCAATCCTGGTCCTGATCACTCCTTTATTCCATAAAACCACCCGGTCCGATACTTATCTTGTCATCCGGAACCAATATATCGACGACGAGGAAATGGCCGTGGAGTATGCGAACACTTATATAGCCAAAACCTCGTCCATACTTAAAAATAACCTTTCCATTTTAAATAAAATACCCGTCATTTCCGGAAAGAATAAAAATGAAGATCTTCCGGAGTAATACAAATACTTAAATTCAAATAATTATGAAAAAAACATTTTTTGTTATTCTACTTGGGATTTTCACACAGCTTTCGGTATTTTCCCAAAACAAATCGCTGGAAAAGATATTCGATCACTATTCCGCAAAAGAAGAATATACGGTAGTTTCCATCGGAGAAAGCATGATATCCTCAGTTGACATGTTTGCTTTAAATGATAATTTAAAAGATATGACCTCCGGTATTAAATCACTTAAAATCATAGCAAGCACCGACGATTCGGATGTCGACAAAAATACCCTGCAAAAAAGGGAAGCACTCAATAAAGCACTGGATGGGGATGTGAAAAAAGTAATGAATAAAGAAAACTTTGAGATCCTGCTTCAGGCCAGGGATGGCGGCGATAATATCGAGATCTATAAAAAGCCGTTCAAAAATAAAGAAAGTGATTTTGTGCTATTGGTTAAAAGCGATGACTCGGAATATGTTGTAATTTGGATATACGGAGAAATCGATTCGAAAAAGATTACTAAAACTTTTTCTGAATAATGAGATGTTAACTTAGCAATTGGGAAACGGCTTCCCTGTAATTGCCGCCGATCGGGATTTTATTTCCGGCCACGACCAGCATATTCCCTTCAATATATTCAATATGGGGAATAGATACGATGTAAGATTTATGCACCCGGATAAAACGGGTCTCGGGTAATTCCACCTCTAAGTTTTTCAAAGCGTAATAAGCAGTAATATTTCGATGGGTAGTGTGAAAAGTTACATATTCACTCTGCCCTTCTATATAGATA
Source organism: uncultured Bacteroidales bacterium (assembly GCA_937949745.1). Taxonomy (GTDB): domain Bacteria; phylum Bacteroidota; class Bacteroidia; order Bacteroidales; family WCHB1-69; genus JAGVVH01. Next base: position 5,955 of record CALECM010000106.1, read on the forward strand.
AGATCATCGAAATTCACCTTATAGATTTTATAATCGGCTTTTATTGAAATATAGGTTTTCCTGTCGGTAGCTGAATCAGTACCTTTAATGATGGTGGAAGGAATAGCGTTGGCATCTATCTTTTCGGTGGCTTTATTGATGGCCTGCACAAAGCGCGGAAAAGAAATAGGCTTCAAAAGATAGTCGACGGCATTCAGTTCAAAGCTTTCCACCGCGTATTCCGAATAAGCAGTAGTAAAGATGATGGCCGGTATATTATTCAGGTTGCGCACCATTTCGACTCCGGAGATGTCCGGCATCTCGATATCGGTCAGTAGAATATCAATTGCCTTGGATCTTAATTCCGGCATCGCTTCCAGCACATTCGCACAAGTTCCGGCCAGGGTTAGTTGCGGAATTTTTTCCACATAATCGGACAGTAAAGTCCTGGCCAGTTTTTCATCATCCACTATAAGCACGTTATACTTTCTCATCACTTGTAAATTTATTCTGCGATAAATTAATATTTATCTGTATTTTATAGCTATCCTTCTCATTTTCGATCAAGATGGAATAGCCCTTTTTATAATATAATTTAAGCCGTTGTTCAATATTGGATATCCCGACTCCTTTGCGGAATTCCTTATTACTGGCTATGATATTTTTTTTGGTATTAAAAGCGGTAAAGGTCAGATGGTTATTTTTAATTCTTAGACTGAAAAAAATCTGTCCGTTTTTGTTGGTATCGATATCACTGTATTTAAAACTGTTCTCAATTACAGGTTGCAAAATCATGGGGGGAATACGGACTCCGTAATCATCGATATCGTATTCGATGGTCAGATTGTCGTGATGGCCGATCCTCATAATCTGAAGATCGATGTAATTCTCAATATACTTTAATTCCTTTTCAATCGGAATAGTATCCACCTGAAACTCATCGGTTACATAACGAAGCATATCCGCCAGTTTTAAAACGGCTTCCGGTGCCTGGTCGCTTTTAGTATAAACTAATGTATATATATTATTAAGTACGTTAAAAACAAAATGCGGGTTAATCTGGGATTTTAAAAACCTCAATTCCAGGGCCTGTTTCTCAAAATCAAGTTTCTCGGTCTGTTTTCTCTGCTTATTCGAATAAGTGATCAAAGAGGCAATAAAAGCTCCCAGTACGATAAAAATATCCTTAAACATGGCATACGGAACCCGGAGTGTGTGGTCATAGAAGAAAAGCCTGTCCCAGATAAAGTATTCAATTAAAAACAACAGCTGAATGGAAATAAACAGGATAAGAATGATCGCCAGGACATTGGTTAAACGGAATTTGAAACTCTTTTTCGAAAACAACCAGTTAAATACCGAAGAAAGCAGGATAAGGCAAAGGGTATCTACGAGGGAAATGAAGAGGGCGCTTAGCGGATTAAACCTCAAACCGCCCAGAAACAGTAAAAGGAAAGCAGCCAGATAAACCGCAATCTTTTGATAATGTTGTGATATAAAAATTTTAAATTTCTTCCAAAACACTTTATAAGGTTTTATTCAACAAATACCGTAGTGTATTTACGGATTACAAAAATACCCAAAAACGTAATGAAATAGCAAATAATTTCCTGAATAAATACAGTAGTTAAAGGTCCCATATGGGTTATTTACTGAATTTATATTTTAGGATTTTAAAGAAATATTTTTTTAATACAATATTTACGCCTTTCCCGATACAATTTTATCGTCTTAAAATAACTTATTTTCTATCACCGGGAAACATCGTTTTCCATTCAAATAAAAATCACATTATAAAATATAAAAATCATAAATATTTAATAAAAAATTATATTTATCAAATGAACATACCTTTAATATTCATTGTTATTTTCAGGCATTTTGGTCATCTTTTACGATATGGCCTCACTTAAATCAAACCGAATTATAGTAATAACATTAAATAATGGTAATATGAAAAAAATCTTTAAACACATTACTTTATGCGTCCTACTCTCCATGGTTGCCTTCACCGGATATTCACAATTTACTTTCGGACCCCAGGTAGGAGTGAATTTATCAAATATAAACGACAGGACAAAACTGGCACCCGGCTTTGATGCCGGTATCTTCTTTCGATTAGGAACGAATTTTTACTTCCAGCCGGAAGCACATTATTCTTTTAGAAGTTCTACTTTCAGGGGAGCTTTCGAAGAAATAGAAAACAATTTCAAATTCAAAACCCATAATATTGATATTCCCTTATTGTTCGGTTATAAATTTATTGCTTTTGAAAATTTTAATTTCAGGGTATTTATCGGACCGAGATTGGGTATTCTTATAGACAACTCCCTGAAAGAACCCAGAAACAGCAATCCTCTCAGTAAAATACAGATTGGAGCACAGGCAGGTATCGGAATTGACTTCTGGAGATTCTCTCTGGATGCGCGGTATGACTTTTCAGGTACAAAATATAATTCCACCGTTAATGAAAACAGTTCAACCTGGTGGACACAAAATATGATTAATCTTGTACTTGGATTTAAGATTATTAAAAACTAAGGCTATTATTTACTAATAATAGATATGTGTCTAACACAAGCCCGTAATTTGGTCGGCGATATATTACTATGTCGCCGACTTTTTATATAAATAATCCCTGATCATTACATCAGGATTTTTTATTATTACGAGGTCCCAAAATAGTATAAAATTTACATTGAATAAAGTCACCCGTTACTTGAATATCTCCCTAAATACATTGAAAAAGTAACCAATTACATAATGCTTCACCCTTCCGGTATTTTTAAAATCGCTATTTTTGCCGCCTTAATTTGATTGAGCTATTTTGAACGTAATATTAGTGATTAAAGAAAGATACACCATGAAAGTACCCAGGAAGATTAACAGAAGAATTATCACAGTGAAGAAGTTTTCCGCAATCATGATGATGGCAATTTTGTCCATTCCATTATCCGGTTTTGCCCAGGAGAACCAGGACAGTATCAGAATCGGCCTAGACAGAGCCATTGAGATTGCCTTAAGCGAAAATCCTACGATGAGGATTTCCGGCAGGGATATCGAAGTTAAAAAGAATTATAAGCGGGAACAGATCGTTGCACTTTTTCCCGACATTTCGGCTTCAGGCAGTTATAACCATACCATACAAAAGCAGAAAATGGCTATAGACATGATGGGAACACCAATGGAAATGGAAGTAGGTACCGCCAACAGCTGGAATGCGGGATTCTCCGCTTCTCTGCCCGTCGTTGTACCTGCCTTGTGGTATAATGTAAAATTATCGCAGCTTGATGTGGAACTGGCGCTGGAGAATGCCCGTTCTTCAAGGATATCATTAATTAACGAAGTAAAAAAGGCTTACTATAATTATCTTCTGGCACAAAATTCATATGAAGTATTATTGCTTAATTACAATAATGTGCAGATGAATTTCGATAATATTAACCAGAAATATGAACAGGGACTCGCTTCGGAATTTGATAAATTAAGAGCTGAAGTACAGGTAAAAAACCAGATCCCGAATATTAAATCCGCTGAAAATGCACTCGAACTTTCCATTATGATGCTTAAAGTTTTAATTGGTGTAGATATCCGTGAACCTTTTGTGTTTGAAGGAAGGCTGGAGGATTTTGAAGCCGAAATGTTGTCGAAACCTATACCGTCCATAGACAATCTTTCCCTGGTAAACAATCCGGACCTGGCCCAGTTGGAAATTTCCCTGAAACAATTGAATACGGCGCAGAAACTTACTATTTCTTCCGCAGCTCCCAACTTAGCCTTGTCGGGCGGGTGGCAGATCGGAAGCATGAGTGACAATTTAAAGTTTAAGGAATATAATTGGTTTCCTTATTCTTATGTTGCGGTAGGATTGACCATCCCGATCGTTTCGTGGGCTGGAACAGCTTATAAAATTAAATCCAACAAACTTAATATCCAGAGCCTTGAAGACCAGAAACAATATCTGGAAGAAACCATGAAATTAAATGTCCGGAATTCGATCAATCAAATCACCACAGCGATAGAAGAATTAACGTCCAATAAAGAAACGGTTATCCAGGCTGAAAAAGCTTACAGCATAGCCCAGAAACAATATGAGATCGGAATGTCCACATGGCTGGATCTCAGTTCTGCGGAATTGGCACTCACTTCCTCCAGACTGGCGTATAACCAGTCCATATACAATTATTTAGCTGCCTATGCAGATTTAGAAAAGATTTTAGGAAACAATTAAAATAGTAATATACAAAACAACAAATTGAGAGATGAAAAGAAGAATCAGTAATTCGTTATTTGCTGTATTTATAGCATTGTTAATGTTATCATCCTGTTCTGCGAAGAAAAAACCGGCCGACGAAGCTCCTAGGGAAAAAGTAAAAATAAGAGTTGAGCAGGTAACAACGCAGGAAGTGGAACAATTATATGAATACACTGCGATCGTAGAGGCTAATATTACCAATAATATTGCGCCTACCGCTCCCGGCAGGATCGATAAAATTTACGTAGAAGTCGGTGACAGGGTAAAAGCCGGTCAGCTTCTGGTCCAAATGGATGAAGCGAATCTTAAACAGATTAAAGCTCAGCTGGATAATCTTGAACTCACCTTTAATCGGATGGATGAGCTTTATAAAGTGGGCGGAGTCTCCAAATCTGATTGGGACGTACAGAAAACCAATCTGGATGTATTACGCACTCAATATGACAATTTACTGATCAATACCCAGTTAAAAAGCCCCATTAACGGTATTGTTACATTCAGGAATTATGATAGCGGTGATCTTTATACAGGAAATCCGATTGTGCAGGTACAACAAATCACTCCTGTCAAAATGAAAATCAATGTATCGGAAATGCAATATTCCAATATTAAGGAAGGCATGTCCGTAAATGTGAAACTGGATGTTTTCGGGGAAGAAGAATTCAAAGGAAAAGTAAGCCTGGTATATCCTACCATTGACCGAGCGACCCATACGTTCCCGGTTGAAATTACCATCCCCAATACTAACGGGAAAGTACGGCCCGGTATGTACGCCCGCGTTATCGTAGATATGGGAAGCCAGCATAACGTGGTTGTTCCAGATATCGCCATCGTAAAACAACAAGGTTCGGGCGACCGTTTCGTATACGTTTATAAAGACGGTAAAGTATCATACAATAAAGTAGAATTGGGAAGACGTCTGGGAGAAAGCTATGAGTTGCTTTCCGGAGTTAGCGATGGGGATTACGTAGCCATCACTTCATTAAGCCGGTTAAATAATGGAATGGAAGTTGAACTAGTTAAATAAGTTAAAGAATGAGTATTTATCAAACATCCGTCAAAAAGCCTATTATGACGGCACTGGTTTATGTTGCCGTCTTAGTACTGGGTTTGTTTTCACTACCGTCCCTTCCCGTTGACCTTTTCCCGGATATGGGAGAAAATTCCATCATGGTTTTTACGGTCTATTCCGGAGCCAGCGCCGCAGATGTAGAGAACAATATTACCAAGCCGCTTGAAAATACACTCAACAGTGTAAGTAACCTGAAGCATATCACTTCCGATTCCAAAGAGAATTTTTCTATTATTTATCTTGAATTTGAATATGGGATCGATATCAATGAGGCGACAAATGATGTCCGGGATAAACTGGACATGGTAAAATCCATGTTACCGGATGAAGCCAATTCACCGTTCATCTTTAAATTCAGTATGGATGACATTCCGATCATGATGTTATCCGTACAGGCTAACGAAAGTACAAAAGCCCTCTATAAAATATTGGACGACCGCCTTGCTTCTCCTTTAAGCCGGATCGGGGGAGTCGGAACTGTTTCCATTTCAGGAGCTCCACAACGTGAAATCCAGGTTTATTGTGACCCGCAGCAGCTTGAAGCATACAACCTCACTATTGAAGGAATCGCTTCCGTAATCGGTAATGAGAACCGTAATATGCCTTTGGGTACCATTGATATCGGATCCGAAACTTACTCCATGCGTGTACAGGGAGAATTTAAAGATGCTTCCGAAATGCTGGATATAGTGGTGGGAAGTTATCAAAACCGTAATATTTACCTGCGTGACGTGGCACGTGTAGATGATGATATCCAGGAACGTTTACAGGAAGTATACAACAACGGCGTTCAGGGAGCCATGATCATCATTCAAAAGCAATCCGGAGCCAATTCCGTACAAATTGCTTCCAAAGTTAAAGAAGCTTTACCGGAAATACAGGAGAACCTGCCCTCGGATGTAAAATTAGGGATCATCAACGATACTTCGGACAGTATCTTGAATACCATCGGTACGCTCCAGGAAACGATCCTGGTTACCTTGGTCCTGGTTATTTTGGTTGTGCTATTTTTTCTGGGAAGATGGCGCGCTACCTTTATTGTGGCGATCGTAATCCCTATTTCACTGGTCGCTTCATTTATATATCTTAAATTAACAGGAAATTCATTAAATATAATCTCCCTGTCTTCGCTTAGTATCGCGATCGGCCTGGTTGTGGACGACGCCATTGTGGTATTGGAAAATATCACGACCCATATCGAAAGGGGAAGCAAGCCTATGTCGGCGGCCGTCTATGCGACCAGTGAGGTTTCTGTTTCCATTATCGCCTCCACTTTAGTAATTTTTGCGGTTTTCATACCCTTAACAATGGTTACCGGGATGGCAGGTATACTCTTCGGTCAGTTAGGATGGATCGTTTCAATTGTGATCTTCGTCTCCCTGGCAGCTTCCATGACCTTAACTCCCATGCTCTCTTCCCGAATGTTGAAGCAAGACCCTAAACGTGGTAAAGTATTCGGAAAAATATACGCTCCTATAGAAAGATTCCTTGAATGGTTAAGCCGTGGATATGCTAAATTATTGGGCTGGGCTTTACGGCACAGGATAGGTGTTATCACCGGAGCTATTTTGATATTTGTGGGCAGTTTATTCCTGACCAAGATCATTCCAACCGACTTCTTCCCGACCCAGGATAATGCAAGGCTATCGATCAATATTAAGTTCCCTATCGGTACACGTATGGAAACCACAAGGGCTTTCGGCCTGGAACTTACAGATGTATTAAAGGAAAAATATCAGGACGAATTAATTACCTGTAACTTCTCCGTGGGACAACCTGATGAAGACAATACGTTCGGTATGCTTTCGGATAACGGAACACACGTACTTTCCTATAATTTAAGGTTTGTAAACAAATCAGACCGTAACCGGAGCATCAGTGAGATTGCCGACGAAATACGTATGGATCTGGCTCAAATCCCAGAAATAAGGACTTTCAACGTTTCCGCCGGTGGAGGTATGGGAGGCCAGACCAGTGTGGATATCGAGCTTTACGGTTATGATTTCGACATCGCGGATAAATTGGCAGCGGAAGTTGCGGAGAAAATGTTGACTGTGGAGGGATGCTCCCAAACCAATGTGAGCCGTAACGAATATACTCCTGAAATCCAGATTGATTTCGATCGGGAAAAACTGGCGGAACACGGACTTAACCTGACTACCGCCTCCATGTTCGTACGTAACCGTTTTAACGGGGCTATCGCTTCCTATTACCGCGAAGACGGTGAAGAGTACAATATTAAAGTACGCTACGCGCCCGAATTCAGGGAAAGTATTGAAGCCATAGAAAATATCCTGGTATATAATTCACAGGGTGTCGGAATCAGGATACGAGACCTGGGTACCGTAGTAGAACGGATGACACCTCCAAATATAGAAAGGAAAGACAGGGAGCGTATCGTAACCGTATCCTGTATCGTGGCGGCTGATGCGGCATTAAGTGACGTAGTTACAGGAGCCAACCGTGTAATGAGAGATATTGAAGTACCGACCGAAATGACTTATCACATCGGAGGATCTTACGAAGATCAACAGGAGACTTTTACTGACCTGATTATGATGATGGCCCTGATCATACTTTTAGTGTATATCGTAATGGCATCCCAGTTCGAATCTTTCACTTATCCGTTCGTCATCATGTTCGCCGTAATGTTCGGATTTACGGGTGTATTTATCGGGCTTGCCGTAACACAGACTTCCCTCGGCGTAATGGCCATGGTCGGGATGTTGATGCTCATCGGTATTGTCGTCAAGAACGGTATCGTACTCATCGACTACATTACTTTGTGCCGGGAAAGAGGTATGAGTGTCAGGGATTCCGTGACGACAGGCGGAAAATCCCGTCTCCGTCCTATCCTTATGACCACCTGTACGACAGTACTCGGGATGATACCGCTGGCAATCGGTCGGGGCGAAGGTGCCGAAATGTGGAATTCTTTAGGTATTACAGTTGCATGGGGTTTAACCATCTCAACCATAGTAACTTTGATCCTGGTACCTGTAATTTACAGTTTATTCGCAGATTTCGGAATCAGAAGAAAAAATAAAAAAGCAGCCAAATTAGCTGTAAAAACAATTGAATAATTGAGAAAGGAAGGGGTGAAAAGTTAAGTCACTCATCTCAAAACCATTAACTCATAAGATATAGTTAACTGAGTAACCCTGAACCTTTCAACTTAAAATAATCATTAATGAAAGCAGTTTTTGTATCATATTATCAGGCATTCCACCAGGAGGTTCTGGATATATTGGATAAATTGGAAATACGTGGCTTCACCTTCTGGGATGAAGTACAGGGACGCGGTACTTATACAGGTGAACCGCATTACGGGAACCATACCTGGCCCACCCTTAATTCCGCAATGCTCCTCTTTATTGACGATAACAAAGCAAAACCACTCATGGACGAACTCTATAAACTAAACCTCACCGCAGAACAACAAGGATTAAGAGCTTTTGTGATGCCTGTCGAGGACATGATTTTTCCTCAATAGTTTACCGGATAATCAGTAAATCTGTTCCCTTATTTTTTTACCACAAACATTTCCGATCCATATTTGTTAAATTTATCTAAATTTATACATTTATGGATTGGATTGTTAAAACGATGCAGGGTGCGCCCGAACTCGCGATTTTCCTCACACTAGCGCTGGGTTTTGCAATCGGTAAAATTAAAATTAAAGGATTCGGCCTGGGATCGGTTACCGGAGTATTGCTTATGGGTGTCCTGATCGGACAATTGAATATAGAGATATCGCCCACCGTCAAATCTGCTTTTTTCCTTATTTTTCTTTTCGCGATCGGCTATAGTGTGGGCCCGCAATTTATACAGGGTTTAAAAAAGGAAGGACTTCCACAGATCGGTTTCGCAGCCATTATTTGTGTATTATGCCTGGTTACCGCCTGGGTAGCCTCCCTGATCGCGGGTTTTAATATCGGCAATGCCGCGGGATTACTGGCAGGTGCCAATACCATATCAGCGGTGATCGGGGTCGCTACCGATACCATCAATCAATTGTCCATAGATAATGCCCAGAAACAGGAGATGATCAACCAGATCCCGGTTGCCTATGCCGTGACTTATATTTTCGGTACGGCCGGAACAGCATGGTTCTTAGCTTCGCTAGGGCCTAAAATTCTGAGCAAGGATATCGTAAAAGACACAAAGGATTATGAAAAATCGCTGGGCGGAATGGTGGAAGATGAGGATTCGGGAATGGAGGACGCATATAGTGGCGCCACTTTCCGGGTGATTGAGGCCGTCAGCGATTGTTTCGATCAGGATATCACCGTTCAGGAAGTAGAAAATATGTTATTGAAAAAAGGATGGCCGGTCTACATTGAACGTATCCGTACCACCGACAAACGTATCATTCAAAATCCTACTCCCGATACAAGAATATATAAAAATGACCGCCTGGTGTTAAACGGCCCGTTAGACACGATTATCAATGATGAAGATTTTATCGGAAAAGAAGTAGTGGATGATGAATTACTGGATTTCAGAGTGGAAGTTACCAAAGTAAATGTACGAAACAAAGAAGTGATCGGCAAAACCCTTGGCGAAATGAAAAACCGTAAAGAACGCCACGGAGTGGTGATCAGGAAATTATACCGGGGTAATACATCCATCCCACTACTCTACAACGTAAAAATACAAAGAGCCGATGTAATGGAAGTGGAAGGCCGGAAAAGTGATGTGGAGACCTTTGTGAAATATATGGGTTTCGCGGAAAGGCCGACCAATGTTTCGGATCTCCTTTATGTGGGACTGGGTATTTTTTTAGGAGGAATCCTGGGCTCACTGACCGTACATTTCGGCAATGTGCCATTCAGCTTAAGCGCGAGCGGCGGTGTATTGATCATGGGTATCTTATTCGGCTGGTTAAGATCGAAACGGCCCACATTCGGAGCTATTCCCGAACCGGCGATCTGGCTCATGAATAATCTGGGACTGAATGTCTTTATCGCCGTAGTGGGGATCAGCGCTGGACCGGATTTTATAGCCGGACTTAAAGCTTCCGGACTTAGTCTTTTCATTGCCGGTATTTTCGTGAGCATTATCCCGATGCTGGCAGGATTATTTTTGGGTAAATATGTATTTAAATTCCGTCCTGCCATTACCCTTGGCGCGTGTGCGGGATCAAGAACCACTACGGCCGCATTGGGAGCTATCGAGGACGCCGTACAAAGCCGCGTTCCCGCTTTATCCTATACCACTACTTACGCCGTAGGAAATACACTCCTTATCATCTGGGGAGTCGTGATTGTTTTATTAATGAGTTAACGAAAAAGAAATATAATGGATATCAGCAAATTAAAAACATCCCGTCACCGTGAGCATCAACTCGAACAGTTAAGTCCTTTCGAACTGAAAGATAACCTTATTCAACTCGCGTCCGAACGCCATGATAAGGCGGCTCCTGTGATGCTGAACGCCGGAAGAGGAAATCCCAATTGGGTGGCTACTATTCCCAGAGCGGCATTTTTCGCTTTGGGACAATTCGGTTTGACCGAATGTAAAGCGATGACGCGCCACCACGAAGGGATAGCCTTCATTCCCCAAAAAAAAGGTATCGCAAAACGTTTTGAAAAATTCCTTGATGAAAACAGTAGCATGGAGGGTGTTAATTTACTTGATGCTGTTTATCATTACGGGATCCGTGAACATGGCTTTACTCCGGATGACTGGGTCCATGAACTGGCCGAAGGAATAATCGGGGATCAATATCCGTTTCCGGTCAGGATGTTAAAACATACGGAAATAATTGTGCATGATTATCTCATACAGGAAATGTGCGGCAATAATCCGGTAAAAAACGGAAAATATGATCTTTTCGCCGTAGAGGGAGGCACCGCAGCCATGTGTTATATTTTCGATTCGCTTATGCGTAATTCCCTGCTGAAAAAAGGTGACAGGATAGCTCTCGGCGTTCCGGAATTTACCCCTTATCTCGAAATCCCGGAACTGGATCGTTATCAATTCAAGGTTACTTATGTTCATGCGTCAGCCAAAGATGAGAACGGGCAGTATAATTTCCAGTATCCGGATGAGGAGCTGGACAAATTAGGTGACCGCTCCATTAAGGCGTTCTTTATCGTCAATCCGGGGAACCCTACCTCCGTGGCGATATGTGATAAATGCAGAAAATATCTGGTAAAAGTTGTCAAGAATCTGAATCCGAATCTTATGATCCTGACCGATGATGTATACGGTACATTTGTGGATGGTTTCAATTCGCTCATGAATGAATTGCCGAGAAATACATTATGTGTTTACTCATTTTCCAAATATTTCGGGGCTACAGGTTGGAGACTGGGTGTGATCGCTTTGTATCAGGATAATATCTATGATGACATGCTGATGGCTATTCCGGAAAAAGAGAAAAAAACACTGGCCAGGATGTACGAGAGCCTGACGCTCTATCCCCGAAAACTTAAATTTATAGACCGGCTGGTAGCCGACAGCCGGCAGGTGGCACTTAATCATACGGCGGGACTTTCAACTCCGCAACAGGTACAAATGATGTTATTTGCCGCATTTGCTTTGACCGACGGGAAAAACGTCTATAAAAAAGCCTGTAATAAACTTCTCCGAAAAAGATATGACTTATTCTGGGAGGGCATGAAAATTCCTGTAATTCCCGACCCGTACCGGGCTTGCTATTATTGTGAATTTGATATACAGGACTGGGCATTACGCAATTACGGGAAAGATTTTATGGATTTCTTAACCAAAAATTTCGAACCGGTAGACATCGTATTCCGTCTGGCTGAAAAATGTTCTATCGTTTTGCTAAACGGGGGAGGATTTGCCGGACCGGAATGGTCGGTGAGAGTATCCCTAGCGAATCTTGAGGATAAAGATTATACGATTATCGGCGAAAGCCTTTCGGAAACTCTTAAAGAATATGTTGAAGCATGGAAAAATAAATAAACTGTAAAAGAATGAGTTTATGTTTTTTTAGAAACGGATTTAAACAAAATAAAAACCTTTTTGTTAATAGGCTTAGATTCTAAAGGATAAAATTCATTTATTTATAAACGCTAAAATCAATCAATAAAATGAAAAAGTTTACTTTTGTTATACTTCTTGTAATGGGAATGATGGTATCTCTGAATGCTCAGCCACGCGCTATAGGTGCTAGATTAGGAGGTAATGTGGAATTTTCTTATCAACATCAATTAAACGCTAATATGCTGGATTGCTCAGCCGGTCTGACTTTAGGAGGAAATTATTTTGGTGTTGGCGCCACTGTAATTTATGATTGGGTGTTTCCTATTAATTCCTGGACACGTCAGGGAGAATGGAATTGGTATGTAGGACCTGGTGCCGGCGTGGGATTTATGATCAGTAATTCCGAAAGCTTCACAATTCCGGTTTCCGTGAATATTGGCGGTCAGATAGGGATAGAATATCAATTCGGTATACCGTTAAATTTAAGTCTGGATTACAGACCCATGATTAACCTTCTGGGTTTCAGTGATAATATATGGGGACAATTCTTTGGCTTTGCCTTAGGTGTGAGATATAGATTCTAGACATTAATATAAAAGATTTATTTCCGAGTCATTATATGATTCGGATCATTAAAAAGCATGGATTGCAATCCACACATGGTCGGAAGAAATTTCCCACATCCTCAATATAATGGTTTTTAAACACCTATAACTCAATTTTTAGTGTGTAAAACTATGTACAGGAAAATACAATAAAGACTTTATAATCTTCTTTTAGTAAAGTTTGATTCAAGTTTATTCTTTATTTCTATTGATAATTCTTTTAAATCATCATAACATAAAGGCATTCTTTCAAAAGAAAAACCTGAACCTATCGCAACTTCTTCTGGACGAAATCTTGCGCAGCTATTTTCACTTTTAACACTATCGAAATGTTTCTGGGATACTAAACCCCTTTCCATTTCCTTATTTAAATGGTTTAATATGTTCCTATGAAATACAGTGTCATCCTCTCTTGATGGCCATGTCAATAAATCTAAAATTTCAATACTTGAACTTTTAAATACAGCTAAAACAAAAGTAGCACAAGTCAAGCCTACTTCATTCTTACCTAAGCAAAGTTTACCTTTCTCATTAAAAACTGTATCCTGATAATAGAATGCATAAGGAATATTTGTATCTTCTTTAATGACGTCACACATTGCACATAATGCGTATTGCCTATATTCATCCAATTGTGATTTTACAGAATAGTAATCTTGAAAGTTTGACATATCCAATTCATGTTGTAAATTATAATGCCATGCCAAATGAATCACACTATTTTCGCCCTTAAATTTGTAAATTATACCACAATGTCTTTGATCTACTCCATTTTGAACAACAATAACACTCATTAGCTGAGATTCATTGCTAATAAATTCATCTATGGTACAAATACAACTATTTAAATTCATCATTTAAGACCTGATAGTATTTGACTTGATCTTTCTTGCGAAAAGTTTCTATTTACATATTCTTCTACACGCAGAAAATATTCCTTTCTAAAAGCAAGATGAGATTTCCAATGAAAAGTAAAAGTCAAAACACTAATATGTAATCGTAAATCAAAGTCAAGAATTGAACTTCCTAATAAATAGACAAATACATCACATACAGAATAATCCTTCTCTAGTAAATACCCTTTTAATCTTTTTAAAGTATAACTAACACCATAATCCAGTCCATCTTCTGCAATTATACCCTCTAGTCTTTTTTTAATATCAATTGCATAAGTCAGATCTTTCTGACTATAGGGTAAATTTAAAAGATTACTATCCATTAAAGTTTCTATTGGATTAATTCCGTCAGTTCTAAATACAAAAGCAAAACATGGATTTGTCCTATTAGTTACACATTCAAGGTTAAAATGATTACTGGCACTTACGCTTGCACGCATTCGTTAAGGTGAACCTTAACTGGATTAGCCACAAACCCTATACTCCCCGGCATTACTGCATCAGGAGTTCCTTTTCTTTGTGCACTGATTCGTAAATACAGTTTCTACAAGTTTCATATATTTTATTGCAGCCTCTTTGTAAATCATAATAATCCGTTACTAATACATCCTGATTTGGGAATCTTTCGAAAAATTCATCATATAAATCATTTTCCCAATCACAAAATTCATCACTACATTCTAATAAACTAGCAGGAGAAACGATTAAAATATGCAATCCTGTAGAATTTTTTATATAGTATCGTACAGATACTGTCTTAAAGTTAGTACTGCACGGCATATTCTTAATCTTCTCTATTAAATATTCTTTTATTTTAGTTTCCATTGCTATTTTTTAATAGCTATAAGCATCCCACCCGAGGCGGGAAAACTCATCTCTTACCGTACCCGAAAATTCACACGCTACCAATGCTTTCATTTACCTCACACCTATATTTTAAAATTTACACCTTTACTTATACGTAAGTATCTTTTTCATACTATTTTATCTATAACTCAATTTTTAGTATGTTTGTAGCAACTTAAATATGGGCAATTTAGAGAAAACTCCTCAATACAGTTAGTTTACTCAAAAGACTCTTTAGTACTAAATGACATCTAAAACAACCCAGTATCCTACTACTGGGTTTTGTCTTGTAAATCAGTACAAGACAGTAACTGAGGCATTTTGCCAAGAAGAAAGGAGGTATTTCTATGCCTAAATTTAAGAGAATAAATGGCAAGTTGCATAAAATTGTCTTCTGCAGGTCTATCCACAAAAAAGGAAAGACTATATATCCTAAAGGATCAAAAGCTTTTAGATTCTGGATTCCAGTTGACAAAAAATAACATGACTTGTTGTTTGGCGTGGGATAGTAGGATATTCCACGTTTTCTCCTATCTATATATACCCCAATCTAACGTAATGTATAATTAAAATTCTCCGGATGATGTACAGGAATTGAAATATTTTTGTATATCAGTATTCCAAATAGCCACACTGTCTTTGTAAAAGATTTCAACTTTTGATCTTCTCCATAAGAAGGTTCCTTTTTAATTTTTAGTATCATTTAAGTATTTGTTTAAATTAATATCTTTACTTATACGTAAACCATTTACTTTCAATTATTTTATCTATAACTAAAAAAACTTTCAAAAGTCTGATTGCCATACTCCCCTTGTGTCACAGAAATGATCTCCGAAACTTTATATTTCTTTTTTCTCTCTTTTAGTCGATTCCTTACAAAATCCCGAGCTCCTAAGGAACATGCTCCGGTAATTACACGGTAGGCTTCTACTCCTTCTTCAAAGGTCAATTCGCTTTCAAGTGTCAAAGATTTATATTCATCAGTACTATGATTAGTTATTTTGAAGATCAGATCTTCTCTTGCTTCCTTTAAAGTAGATCCATGTGACCATTTACCTTTTCCGTCAGTAACCAGATAAAAAATAGCTTCTTCTCCTATCTTTCTTACCCTATATACTTTACCCCTCTTTGATACTACTTCGGTGAAGATCCCGTCTGCTTTTATGTACTTTCCTTTTTTCCATGTAAATACTTTAGCAAATTGAGAATCGTCTATTTTTGAATATATAGATTTATAGCCTTCACCAAAGTATAAATAGTAACACACAGAGGGATTAAACCAGTGAGGGATTGTCTTAATACTATGCAGAAACAAGTTACCACCTACAACAGGACTAAACCCGTCAGGGATAGATGTAAGACTATTCAAATTTAAGTTACCCCATACAATAGGACTAAAACTTCCCGGAATGGAGAGAAGACTACCCAATAACAAGTCACCACCAACTGTAGGGTTGAATGATTCCGGAATTGAAGTAAGTCTATTCAACAACAAGTCACCGCCTACTGTAGGGTTGAAGCCTTCAGGAATGGAAGTTAGTCCATCCAGCCACAAGCTTCCCCCAACGGTAGGATTGAACCCTTCGGGGATAGAAATCAGACCATCTAAATGTAAACTACCTCCCACAGTTGGACTGAATCCTTCTGGAATAGAAGTAAGACCATCCAATAACAGAGTACCACCTACTACGGGACTAAATCCCTCAGGTATTGAAGTCAGACCACTCAATTTCAAGTCACCCCCAACGATAGGATTAAAGCCTTCGGGTATAGAAGTAGTACTCCCAAGCCACAAGCTACCCCCAATGATAGGATTGAAGCCTTCGGGAATGGAGATGAGACTATTCAGCCACAAACCTCCTCCTACAACAGGATTAAATCCTCTGGAAATGGAAGTTATATTATTAAGTTTCAAAGTACCACCTACTTCTGGATTGAACCCTTCCGGAATTGAAGTAAGGTTACATAACAACAAGCTCCCACACACTTTTGGATTAAATCCTTCCGGAATTGAAGTAAGAGCGTCCAGCCCTAAGTTATCCCCAACGGTAGGATTAAATCCTTTAGATAAAGAGGTTAAACGTCTCAAATACAAACTACCACCTACAACAGGACTAAAGCCTTCTGGAATTGAAGTAAGCTTATTCAACCATATGTCACCTTCTACTTTAGGATTGAAGCTTTCGGGGATTCTTTCTACTTCATCCATCAATAAACTTCCTTTAATATCTTCCTTACCGAAGAATTGCGCTTCCGTAATACCTATGTCTTTACAAAAATCTTTAATCTCCTGTGTTGTTTCTTTTTTCATATTTCTATTATTTTATGTTATACACATACACCTCTTTAAACATGTAGTTCAATTTTAATACTTTATACGAAACTCAAAAACATACACATACAAAACCGTCTTTTACTTTGTCTGTAACTTAAATTTTAGTATGTTTGTAGGGGTAAATCAAAAAGCTTAGATTATGAATTTAAAAGAATTGGCAATTAAGACATTTTGCATATCCTATGATTTAAGAGGAGAAGACTGCAACTACAAAGATCTAACCGAAAAATTAGAAGAACTTAGTGGAAGAAACATTTTACAATCTGTCTGGATTCTCA
>CALECM010000107.1 GCA_937949745.1 uncultured Bacteroidales bacterium
CGATCTAGCTCAGGTGCCATTTTATTTTCCTTTTGAACAGGTAACCGGTATATCCCACCTTCCAACTATTATATCCAATCTATCTTTTGGCAATTCTACTGTTTCCAAGCCGGTTACCTTTTTTTATACGGACTATTCCCTATAATAACTTATAGATTTTTCCCGGCAAACACTTCACTAAGCCTTTCAATTCCAGTCCCAATAAAATTCCGGCAACCCGTGATGGAGAAAACGCCGTACAATTCAGATTAATATCATCGATAGAAACAGACTCTTTCTGTCGAATCATCTCCACGATAAGTTCTTCATCAGCCGAAAGTTCCGTAAAAAGTTCCCGTTGAACCATTTTTACCGGTTCCTGATCCCAGCCCATCATCTCGATCAGATCATTTCCCGAAGTAACCAGGGCAGCCATATTTTTCCTGATAAGCTCATGGCAACCCGAAGAATAAGTATCGAAAACGGAGCCGGGTACAGCAAATACATCCCGGTTATAGGAATGAGCGATCCTTGCCGTAATGATACTGCCTCCTTTAGTTGCCGTTTCGATCACTAACACGGCATCGGCCATACCTGCGATCAACCTGTTCCGTTTCGGAAAGTTTGGTCTGTCGGGTTTGGTGCGGAAAGAATATTCCGATACTAAAGCCCCACCTCTCTCTACTATATTTCCGGCTAATTTAATATTGGAATAGGGATAAATAAAATCCAGTCCGGATCCGAGTACCGCTATGGTCGGGAGTCCGAAAAATAATGCCTGCTCATGGGCTTCCGTATCAATTCCCTCTGCCAGTCCGCTTATAACCGATATACCATAAGGAGCTACTTCCTCCATAATCTGTCTGACTATCTTTCTGCCGTAGGAAGTGGCATTCCTGGTTCCCACAATACTGATCATTTTCTCAGAATTAAAATTGTTTTTCCCTTTATGATAAAACATATAAGGCGCGTCATTACAATTTTTCAACCTCTCCGGATAATTCTGATCGGTAAAGAAACAGAGTTCGACATCATTTTCTTCCATCCATTGCCTTTCTTTCCGGATACAATCAAATATTGCAGGCGTAATGACCGGTTTCGGGAAAATTTTCCGGGTTCCGCGTAAAGATGAAAAAAAAGGAGCAGGATCCAGAAATGCCCTTGTGGCGCTTCCGCAGTCATCAATTAATTTCCGGATTAGCTTATTGTTGTAGTTAGTTTGGTATTGAAGAGCAATACGGTAGGTAGTTTCATCGAGCATAGGAGTAATTTTAGTAAAACAAAAATACGATTTTCGCACGATAAAAAATAAAACGGTCCAATCTGATAAAGAATAAAATCATTGAAAAAAATTATTTTTATTAAAAAACCGTTAACTCGCGATTTCTTCGTATATTTGTCTCAGAAAGTAATGGATGTATGGATTTGGTTATTGATATTGGAAACAGCCTGCATAAAATAGGTCTGTATTCGGAAGAAGGGGAACTTGAGCTTTTTTTACAATATGATTATTTAAGAAAAGAGGACCTGGAAGTTTTATTGTCCATTTATCGGGTAAGACATTCTATTTTATCCAGTGTAGGAAAAGAAGATCCGGGATTAAAGGAGTTACTTGAATCCGAAACCATTTTTACCCACTTTTCTCATGAGAGTTTATTACCGGTGGAGATCCGATATAAAAATCCACAGTCATTAGGACTTGACCGGATCGCCAACGCAGTTGCGGCCCACACGGAATATGCAGGTGAAGATATCCTGTCAATACAGGCAGGCACGTGTCTGGTTTATGATTTTACAGACAGAAACGGCATATACCACGGCGGAGCCATTTCTCCAGGTTTAAACATGAGGTTCCAGGCTTTGAATTACTTTACTGAAAAGCTTCCTTTATACAGCAAAAGAGAAATTGATTTTTTAACCGGCACGTCCACACAACAATCCATTGAAAGCGGCGTTATCAATGGGGTTATCAATGAAATTAACGGTTTTATGACCCAATATGAGGCACGTTATCCCGGAATAAAAATATTACTGTCGGGAGGGGACTCGGCCTACTTGCAAAAGTCAATAAAAAATGCGATATTTGTCGGCTCAAAATTTATCCTTAACGGATTGCATAAAATACTGAAATTAAATGTCGAGAACCTTTAATGTCATCCTCTTATCCCTTTTCCTGGCAGCATGTTTTATAACAACATCCAAGGCACAAAGTGAGATAAGCTCACCTTACTCAAGCTTTGGAGTAGGTGTTCTTACCAATACGGCCAATGGCACCATGGCTTCCATGGGCGGCGTATCTTACGCCATGCAAAGCAATCTTTTCATCAATTATAAAAATCCGGCGTCATACGTAGCATTTGATTCGCTTTCATTCCTCGGGGATGTTTCCTTCTCTTTAATCAGTAATACCCTCACTACAAGCCAACTTACCCAGGGTAGTTCAACCGCCCGTTTTAATTATTTAATGTTGGGATTACCGGTTACCAGGCATTGGCGAACAAGTGCCGGGATACTTCCATTTAGCGACATAGGCTACAAGATCCAGGACGTACAGGGCGACAGGAATTATTCCTATAACGGGGATGGCGGATTGATGCAATTATACTGGGGAAATGCGTTTAAAATTTGCAAAGGATTGTCGATCGGGATCAATATGTCTTACCTTTTCGGTTCATTAAATAATTTACGTTACATCGAAATTACGGGCGATAATTTCTTAAATACCCGTATCGCCCAATCCACCTTTATTGACGGGATCTATTTTTCGGGAGGAATTCAATACTTCACCACAATTAAGGAAAAACACCGTTTAGGTTTCGGTCTGGTCTACGAAAACTCAGCCTATATCTGGGCCAAAGAGAATTTATTTATCAATAATTATACCGGTGTATATAACAGTAATAACATATATGATACGGTCCTTTATAAAGAAGGCGAAAAAGGGAGGCTGATTATTCCCCAGTCGATCGGTTTCGGGATCACTTATTCTAATAGCAACAAAATACTGGTCGGGGCCGATGTCACCTGGCAAAATTGGAGCAAATACCGTTTAATGGGCCGGAATGATTCCCTGCAGAATGCTTTTGTGGCTGCTGTTGGTTTACAATATACTCCCAATCCATTGTCGAGTAAATATATCAATCGCATGCATTTCAGGGTCGGCGGCCGTTTTTCTACCGGCTACCTGCACCTGAATAATACCGATATCCGGGAATTCGCAGTTTCATTGGGAGTCGGTTTTCCTTTAAGGACCTTTACAACCCAGTCAACCATCAACCTGATGCTTGAATACGGCCAAACCGGAACGATTCTGAATGAGCTGATCCGGCAAAATTATTTCAAACTCACACTCAACTTCATTTTACACGAAAAATGGTATCAAAGAGTAAGGTTGGAATAATATTTTGGATGTTTTTTAGTTATTAAAATTGTGTAAATATAAAATGTAAAACTCAAAATGAAAAAAACACTAATTTTATCTTTCTTTATCATTGCAGGTTATTTTTTAAATGCTCAAAATCCTTGTCCATACAAATATGGAGCAAATGAAGTTGATTCGCTTAAATGTTTAGAAGAGATTACTACTTTCCGTACATTTTACGATCAGAGAAATTATAATGACGCATATACTTCATGGCAATATCTGGTTAACCATTGTCCATGCTCCTGGAACGGGATTTTTGTTTATTCCCAAACCATGTTTGATAATTTGATCAAATCCTCACAGGATTCCCTCCAAAGAGAACGTTATATTGATTCTTTACTATGGTCTTACGAAGTGCGTCACCAATTCTTTCCCAACAATTATACGGAAGGAAACGGATTAGGATTTAAGGCCTATAATACTATGCGTTACCGTACCAATGACTATGAAAATGCGTTGAATTGGTTTACCCGGTCCATTGATATGGAAAAAGAGAAAAGCCAGCCTAGTATCCTGGATATTTATTTCAAAACTGCCGAGATCATGGTAAAAGTAAAAAGGGATACCACGATCATTATCGATGCTTACGAGAGAGCTACGGAATATATTGAGGAAGCTATTAACAATGCTTATAAACAATATGAAAAGCAATTGCCTAATTTGGTGAACCTTGACTCTGCTTTCAAAATGGGACAAATCAACGAGTTGGAGTATGATAAAAGACTGAAAGTACTTTCGGAAGATACTTCACGGCAAATGAAGCTGGTATCGAACTACCAGAAAACCCTTAACAATATCGAAGTCACTTTCATGCCTTATGCACCATGTTCCGTATTGGAGCAGGTATATAGTAAGAAACTTGAAAGCAACAGGGACAACATGTCCGTTGTGAAAAAGATCGTGATGACCATGAGCAAGAACCCTGACCAGGAATGTTTGAATACCAAAGTATTCAGGGATGCCCTGGAGTTATTACATAATGAAGAACCCGGCGCGCAGAGTGCATACCTTATGGGAAATTTCTCTTTGCGAAATAATGAAATCGATAAAGCTATCGCTTACTTCCAACAGGCTATCGAACTATTTGAGACCAATGAGCAAAAAGTGAATCCCTATTATATGATGGCATTGGCTTACCAGCTTAAAGGAAGCTATTCCGAAGCCCGTAATGCCGCTAATAATGTCATCAGAATCAAACCTAATCACGGCAAAGCCTATATTCTCATCGGAGATCTTTATTCCTTATCAGCCTCCACATGTGCTAATGCCGGCGTGATGCCTTATGCGACCAGCTGGGCTGCGGCCGACAAATATAACCGCGCCGCTGCCGTTGATCCTTCCGTAGCTGAAGAAGCCGCTTCTAAAAGAGCTAAACTGACCTATCCTTCCATTACGGATAAACACGCACGTGGTTTGAACAATGGTGAAAGCTTCAGGGTAGGTTGCTGGATACAGGAAAATACTACTGTTCGTTAATGATCCTTATTATATAGTTCATGTACAGAATTGTCAGAAATACCATATTGCTTGCCTGCAGTATGGTATTTTTTATTGCATGTTCCCAGGAGTTTAATACCATAACCCCTTATGAATATGATGGCAAATTTCCTGACGAATCAGCCAAAGATATGCGGATCGTTTTCAGTGATTCGGGCCGTATAAATTACATTATTTATGCTCCAGTGTTAAATAAATATACGGATGATGAGAATCCCTATACGGATTGCCCCAAAGGGGTGGAGATCTCTTCCTTTGATGAGTACGGCAGATTACAATCCACTCTTACCGCGGATTATGCCATTAGTGAAGAAAATACGCAATTAATGGAAGCGCGAAGTAATGTTGTGATTACTGATGTTCAGAAAAATGAGAAAATAGAATCCGAAAAAATTTCATGGGATCAGAAGAACAAAAGAATATATTCGGATGTGGAAGTGAGGCAAATCAAAGCTGACGGAACGGTTAATATAGGAGATGGATTCGATGCCGACGAAAGATTCAGCAAATATGTCATACGTAACCCGCGGGGAGAAGTACTGGCAGATGATTTAAGATAAGATTTGATTATTTAAGCGGTATCCGATAAGAGAGGTATTGCTCATCATCCCGGTCATTGATGACTATAATATCCGCCAATGAACATTTTTCCGTTTGTTCCATTTGCGTACCAATGCGCTGCAGTATTTCCTTTTCAGATAAGTGAGGATCCCTGGCCTTTAATCTTTTCATACGGATTTCCAAAGGGGAATCTGCTACCAGAATCAGGTCAAAGCAGCGATCCAGTCCGGCTTCGTATACTATTGCCGATTCCATAATCACTACTTCGCTATTCATGGATATTGCCCACAGTTCGAAATCATCTATGACGAGGGGATGAATGATCCCGTTTAAAATATTCAGGGAATTAATATCGGAAAAAATAAGACGGGAGATTTTACCCAGATCAAGGTCGGGCCCTGAAAAAACTTTCTCTCCGAAAACCTCCTTTAGTTTAGCTTTGACATCAGGATTTTGGTAAAAATCCTTGGCTTTTTTATCAGCATTGTATACAGGAAATTGCATTGACGAAAAAATGCGGGCCAGATAGGTTTTACCTGTCCCGATTCCTCCGGTCAATGCAATTCTAAGCATATTTATTTCAGATAGATAGTTAAGGATTCCGGGGTTTCCATTTCAACAAAAGTTTGATCGAGAATTCCCTGATTCCTGATATAATCACTAATAACCTTACGGTTAAAAGAGTATACATTACGTTTCGAACTATTTTGGGTGAGGCGGGTAACCGAAAGATATACAACGCGGTTCCTTTCCGAAAACCTGGGATTCAAATAATTAAAACCAGTAGCTTTAAAAGTAAGGTTTACAATTGAATCGGACTGGGCAACAAATTGTTTGTTAGCCGGTATATCCTCGCAAACCACGCGGTAATTCATGGTGACGGTATATTCTTTACTAAAATTAACGATCACCCATGAAAGCGCCGCAATAAGTAAACAAACCAAAAAAGCAAATGGTGGTAATTTGATATTAAATTTCGATTTGTTTTTCTCAGCCATTATTTATTTTATACTATTTTTTATTGACTTCTCTTTCATCAACTGCTACTGCATTCTTGTCGATACGTAGCTTGGTGCCATCTTCTACTTCAATTACAAAAGTAGTTTCATCGGTATTTAAGATTTTACCATGGATTCCGCCTATAGTAACGATTTTATCACCTTTTTTCAATGAATCCCGGAAATTTTGCATTTGTTTCTGCTTTTTTTGTTGAGGACGGATCATGAAGAAATAAAATACGACAATGATCAGGACTAAGAAGATAATCATCTGGGCTGCACCGCCTCCGCCACCGCCTTGTCCTGCCGGTTGAGCCATTAATAGGAATAATGTGTTTAGATTCATACTTTAAAAAATTAATTGATTAATGATACATTTATGGTGTTATGACATTGGCTGTAACCCTAACCACAGTTTGCACCGGGTAAGTGTTAGCCGTCACGACTACAATATTATTTACGTCCCCCTCTTTACCTTTAGAATCAAAAGTAACTTTGATATGTGCCGATTCTCCGGGCCTGATAGGAGCCTTTGGAGGAGCTGTGGTAGTACATCCGCAAGAGGCGTCTGCTCCCTGGATGATGAGGTTGGATTTTCCGGTATTGGTAAATTTAAAAGAATAGCTTAATTTCTCGCCCTGTAAAACCCTTCCAAAATCATGTACATTTTTTTCAAAGGTAATAACAGGCATATCGGCTGTTTGCTGGTCCGTCTTTTTATCATCCGCACTTACCGGAATATGAATATCCGTAACTTTTATATTTTCTTCACGCGTGGAATTCCCACATGCCCAAAACAGCAACGGAAGAAATGCCAGGAAAAAAACTTTTTTTATTTTCATATGATATTTTATTATTAATCCTATAGTTATGTAAGATTTTAATGATCGATCAATCCTCTGCCCATTTTATTCAATTTTCCTTCTTCTTTTAAATCAATAATGATTTTATCCAATAATCCGTTGATAAATATACCGCTTTTGGCGGAACTGTATGTTTTTGCCAATTCGATATATTCATTGATAATAACTTTTACGGGAATAGTAGGAAATTCCACTAACTCACATATCGCCATCTTCATCAGGATCATATCCAACGTTAATACTCTTTCGGCTTCCCAATTCTGCAATTTCGGTTCGATCAAAGAGAAATAGTAGTCGTTATTCAGAATAGTTTTACGATAAAGATCAAGATAGAAAGCCGTATCTTCCTCTTCATTTTTGAATAATGGAAATATTTTACAATGTATATCCTGTGATTCTTTAAAAAGCGGAATATTACGGTATAACATCAGCAATGCTTCATTATAGTCGTCGAACCAATGCACGTTTTTTTCTTCAAAATACCAGTGAAGAAGCTGACTTTCCACAAAAACCTTCTCGATAATGGTTAAAACCAAATCTTTATCTTCTGCGTAACTTCTTTCCTCATTGGACATGTAATCCTCATATTCCGGTAATTTCGTAATCTCAGTATAAAGTTGGATAATGATATCCTGATGGTTAGTCCAATTTATTTTATACCTGTTCCATAACTTCTGCAAACTAACATTATCTTCTATCTGGCAAATGATAATGTTATCCACAAATTTCGTATTCGGAAAAAGATCTTCCTGAGTGGGATTTATTTTCCCTTTCAGTTCTTCCATTTTATTTAACCGATATCTTTTGATTTCAGGAAAAATAGAAAAGAAATGAAGAAAAAGGGTATAACACTGGTTTATAGAATCGGTAAGTTTTTTTTCCCCACTGATCAAATCTTCTTTCGTATTGATCGTATGGGCAAAAATAGCCTGCATCACTTTAGTCCTCAAATAACGTCTGTTAACCATTACAAATATTTTCAACTACAAAAATATATAAAAAAACGATAGGATTGCCTATATATGAAGAGAATTGATATTTTATTTACAGGATAAGTTTGACTATTGGAATATAATATCTAACAATAAAAAAAGGCCCGGTATTTACCGGACCTTTTATATT
>CALECM010000108.1 GCA_937949745.1 uncultured Bacteroidales bacterium
CATAGGTTTCTTTGTCGTCCAAAGGAATCTTATCGATATCGAGGTCCAGGTCATGCCTTAACTTGATATTATACAAAGTACTGCTGATGATATTCAGGGTTTTAAGACCGAGGAAATCCATTTTCAGTAATCCGGCATCTTCGACCATGCTTCCTTCATATTGGATCACCATGGTGTCGGAATTCTTGGCCGTAAAAAGAGGAAGTACGTCGATAAGGCGGTCTTTTCCTATGATGACGCCACAGGCGTGCACTCCGCTGTTCCTGACGGTTCCCTCCAACCTCAATGCAAATCTTAAAGTATCTTTTTCTAAAGGTGTCCCGTTTTCCAATACATGTTTAAGTTCCGGAATTTCTTTTAAGGCGCGGTTCAGGCTGACATTAGGACCTTCGGGAACTAACTTGGCCAAACGGTCGGAATCTGCCAACGGAAGCTTTAAAACCCTTGCGCAATCCCTGATCGCCATTTTGGCCCCCATCGTATTAAAAGTGATGATCTGGGCCACCCGGTCGATCCCGTATTTTTCGATCACGTACTGGATCACTTTTTCCCTTCCGGAATCGTCGATGTCGATGTCTATATCGGGTAAACTGATACGGTCCGGATTGAGGAACCTTTCGAAGAGCAGGTTATATTTTATCGGATCTATATTGGTAATGCCGATACAGTAGGAGAGTGCCGATCCGGCAGCAGAACCTCTTCCCGGTCCGAAACGAACGCCCATTTTTTTCCCGGCGATCATAAAGTCCCAAACAATAAGGAAGTATCCGGGGAATCCCATGCGGTTCACCACTTCCAATTCGAAAGCGATACGTTCCCTGATTTCGTCGGGCATATCGGGATAGCGTTCTTTAGCTCCTTCCCATACCAAATATTCCAGGTATTCGTTTTCACCGGCAAATCCTTCGGGCACCTCGAAATTAGGCAAGGCAGGTTCCGAATTCAGGGAAATTACCTCCACCTTATCTACGATTTCCTGCGTATTAGTAATGGCTTCGGGAAAATCGGAGAACAGATTTGCCATCTCCTGTGTAGTCTTAAAATATTCTTCTCCGGAATAAGCCATCCCGTTGTCTGTATCTTCATCCTGAAAGCCTCCTTCCTGGGAGTAATAATCTTTTCGGGTATTGATACAGATCAGCATCCGGTGGGCTTCGAAATCTTCCCTGTTTACAAAATGCGAGTCATTGGTCGCGATGCATTTCACAGTGTACTGTTTACTCAATCCGATCAGGGCTTTATTGACCATTCCCTGTTCTTTATGGCCATTCCTCTGTAATTCAAGGTAATAATCATCCCCGAAAATGGATTTAAACTCTTCGATAACCTTTCCGGCTTCTGCCAGATCCAGATCTTCATATCCGTCGCCGGTGTTCTGATATTGGTTGTTTCTCATAATCGCCTGCGGCAGCTCACCACCGAGGCACGCGGAGCAGGCTATAATGCCTTCCGAGTAAGTTCGTAAAAGTTCTTTATCAACCCTTGGCGTATAATACATCCCTTCGCTGTATCCTAAAGTAACAACCCGGCACAGGTTATGGTAACCTTCCATGTTTTTAGCCAAAAGTATAAGATGATGACCGCTACGGTCTTCTTTATTATTTTTGCTGTGGCGTCCGTTTCTGGCCACGTAAACCTCACAGCCGATAATACCCTTGAAAGGCTCTTGTCCCTCACTGAGTCCGCTATTGAATTTTTCGACGTTTTTAATAAAATCCAATACCCCGAACATATTTCCGTGATCCGTGATCGCCATAGCCCTCATGCCGTCTTTATAAGCCTTTTCGATCAATTCGGGAATCTTGGCTAAACCATCCAGAATTGAATATTCAGTATGTACGTGCAAATGGGTAAAAGTGCTCATAATCGGGGATTTACAGACAAGGAAATATTTCCGTTAATGGTTACAAAAATAAGAAAAAAGTATAACAATACCAAATTTCCGGACCCGCTAATTTCCCGTTCAGGTTACAAAAGAGGTAAGACCAAATCAGGTTTTTACCTATTTTTTCCTGCTGAATATTAAGGCTATGGTTCGTCCTATAATCCGTAAATCTTCTTTGGTAGATTGATTTTTTATATACTGAAGATTCAGTTCTATTTTATGAGGCATGATCTCTTTTATATAGGTCTCTTCGGGATCTTCGGCAGAAGTGAGGATATCGTTCTCATTGAAATAGGCCAGCGAAGCGTAATCGGTCAGTCCGGGGCGTACGGATAAGATCTTGCGTTGGTCTTCATTATAAAGAGCAACATATTTCCTGACTTCCGGACGCGGACCTACGATGCTCATATCTCCCCTGATGATATTAATAAGCTGAGGCAATTCATCCAGTTTGGATTTCCGCAATAGATAGCCGAATTTGGTAATACGAGGATCCCTCGATCCGATCGTTAACAGCCCCTGCTTATCTGAATTGACTGTCATAGTTCTGAATTTCAGTAACTTAAAATCGCGATCATCTTTGCCGACACGGATTTGCCGGTATATAACTCCTCCCGGGGAAGTGAGCCAGATAATCAATGAAAAAAGCACCAGAAGAGGGGATAAAGTGATAAGTGCAAGTATAGATAGTGTTACATCCAGAAATCTTTTCATACAGGAAGATGAGTCTAATAATCAGTTTTTAAGGGTTTCTCCAATTTTCGTCCATATCGTTACCCCAGAAATTATCCGGTTTTTTGACGTCGAAATTTTCAATCCCATGTCGTCCTTTCATTAATTTTTGTTGCCATGCGGGATCCCTGATTTCACCTATTTTGTCAGAGTGGATCAGATCGTATTCATTAGTAGGTCCTTCAGGATTGTAAAAAACGAATTTTACATTGGTCTGCCCCTCTATATAATAGTAATGCCATATTTCGTAAGGATAAATAGTCGGCGAAAACGGTGATTCCTTAATGCTGTTAGGGGGTCCGTATTGCAGATAAACCCTTCCTCTTTCCGTACGGTAACCTTTTACAAGTTTGCTGCCGTATTT
>CALECM010000109.1 GCA_937949745.1 uncultured Bacteroidales bacterium
AAATATTTTCTCTTTGACCTTTAGGATTGTAGCTTATATTTGTGATATAAATGATATCGTTTTGAGAAATTGATTGTAACAATCCTCCTTTGTCATAGCAGTATTTAACAATGGTATTGTCGGGATGAGTGAGACTGAAATCATAAAAAATATACTATAAATCTTGAAAAGTTATTGCAGACATCCAACCGCCTTAACAGACAAGCCAAATACAATCCCCAATATGATTTACAATTATGATTGTTCTCTGTTTCATAGGTTCAGCCCCAGGGTGGCTCAGGGCGAAGGAGATGGACACGTCCTTCGTTTGGTGATATAAATTCTCTTTTATTGCTTCGGCATTATAATAGGCTTCATTTTTGAGTTTACATTATAATCCAATATTAATGGAGGTGTTTCTATTGTTTGTATTATATATCCTCGCCGCTTTATATATTTCAAAAATTCATCATTCCTAAATTTATTATCGGGGATATAAATTCGTTGCGGAAGCAATAAGTATTCTATAGTTATAATTATCTTAAAATTTTTTAATTCAATTGGAGAAGAAATAGTATCAAATTGCCCCTTTGGAATTATTAAATTCTCTGACGTTCCTTGTGGTAACCTTTTAAAATACATTTTCTCATGTCGCCACGGTTTTAAGGGTAATATAGGATCTCCTTTCAGATACGAACCATAGGTATAATAGGGATGAGGATAATTAATTCCATATCTTTTAACTCTTGCATATAAATACATTATTTTCTTATTGTTATTTGTTATTTTCAAAAGAATAGTGGAATCTATTGTATTAAATGATGCCTCCATACTTATATTTTTATCTTGATAAAAAGATTGACTTTTTACAAATAACAAATTTGAGATTAATAATGTACAAAAAAATATTTTTTTCATATTATTTACTTTTTTTTGGGAAAATAACGATCAATAGCACCAGTCCCTCCTGCTTTTCTGTGAGCTTTATCATAAGAAAGGCCTTTAGCCGTTCTTAAATAAGATTCTCTTAATTCATGAAAGATCACCCCTTTTCTATCAACATTTTCTAACATTTCTCCTATTTTTATTGTTTCTTGTTGACGGGTTTCTGGATTAATTCGAGATCTCGTAATATCTTTGATATTCTTAAAGGTTCCTTGTCTAATAAACACCTTTGCATCGTAATTATCGCTTGGAATATAACCAAAAGATTTTCCATCTTTGGAATAAGGTTGGCTGGATGCGTTAACAACAGCAAATTGAGGTAAATATCCTCCATGGGAATCTGATTCAGTGTTAATTCCAGAAAGAGACATATTTAAATAAAAATGTTCGCCTTTCCATCCCATTTTGGGATTTTCAAGTGTTATTCCTGTTGATTTTTCCTGTGTTCCATAGAAGAAAGAATATCCTGTTCCATCCTCTTTTGTAGCAGAAATAATATCATTTATTAGTTTCAATCCAGAATCTTTCCTTAAAGCTTTTTTAATACCTTTTTCATCCATATCTCCAAAATCAAGAGAAACCCGGCCATCATCATCTATATAAACATAATCTTGATTATCACTACCAACTAAAGATAATATATCAGCTTTAGCCTGGGTATCGCTAGGATCAATCATCAACGAAGTTGGAGAAGGAGTTTTTTCTTGTTGTTGTACCAGTGTATCCTCCGGTCTCACTCCCTCCAACCCATCTAAATCAATCATAGTCACCGGATTGTTGCTAGCATACTGATAAGGTGTATAATGAGGATACTTAAATTGCAGCGGGTCGACACTTACAAACCGGCAGAGCCAATCCGCATAATATCGCATCCCGTAATAGTATAAACCCGTTTCCTCATCACGTTCCTTACCACAATATCTATATCGTTTTAAAGAAATTTCCACACCACTTTTTCCCATGTAATAAGAAGTACTTCCGAAAGGATAATATTCCTCATAAGAAATTATTAGCCCGGTATTATCCAGTTCCAAACAAGAACTCCCTAAATGGTTATCATATTGGTAACGAATAACCGGATCTTCCTCATCCTTACTTTCAATTCTTGCGAATACTTTCTCATCATCGGAAATACTTAAAGTCGAACGTAGATAGTCGTCAGTACTATTCTCCTTTTTAAACAATTCATATTTGCCAATATAATACCGGGTTTCCAGAATCCCACCTTCCCTGATGGTGATTTTACGGGTACGGTTTCCTCCGGCATCGTAGTTATATAACGATATAAAAGAAGTCTCGTTTGTAGCTCCTATCAGTTCATCATTCTCATTCCAAACCATATCCGTGAGGTGTGGCATGGAAGTTATATTTCCGTGCTCATCATACGTATATTGATCGAGCGTTTGCCGGTCATGCTTCAACAGCCGGTTGTTGCTTTGTGCATAATGGTTTGTCATCCATGCATTGGAAATCATATTTCCCAGTTCATCATAAGTATATTGATGTATATAATTACGTACGGCATTGCCGGATATTTGTTCTGTGTAAGGATATTCTTTATGGGATGGTGTGGCTATAGCGGACAATTCCCTTCCGGTGGCAGAAGTTAATCTGTACAAAGCGTCATAAGAATAAGTGGAACGAGCATCGATTATTTGATTGTCATGGAAAATCGTTTCCTGTGCGCCGTCTGTAATGGCAGTGATATTACCTTCCGCGTCATATTCATAATTCAAGTCCTGCAGGATATCCTGACCGGTATTGCGAGATGTAAGCAACCGGATTAAACGAAAGTTTTCAGGATGGTAATCGTAACGGGTTTTAGTGTTGTTTCCGTAATAGATATTTTCCCGTTGTCCTTTGGCATTGTAAGTAATATTGGTGATGAATTCAGTTTCCTGTTTGGATATCTTATTGAATAATCCGCCTTTATCATAACTATAACGCAAAGCCGAACCGTCCGGCATAACAGCTTCTGTTAATTGGTTCAGTGCATTGTATTTCATAGATTGTATAAAAGCGATATTATCGGGCAAACTTACTAAAAAATTCCAATTTTTCCCTGTAAATATGTGAATATTAAATACATTTCATATTGGTGATTTTAAAAAACATACTTTGGGACACGATTGCTAAGATATACTATTCTATGAATATTTAAGAACGCAAAATATAAAAGGTGAAAGAATATGGGGCTTTCACCTTATTAATATCCATCTTAAAATCATTGATAATATGCTTCTTGCGATTTATGCAAATAAGAAAGCATACTTTGGAACACAACCCACGACCATGGAAATATAATCAACTTTGTGGTTTTATCCTCCATTCTCGTATTTAATAAAATTATCTATTACTTTTCCATTGACATATTTTCTATCTTTATATAGAATTGTTGCATTTGGAAGAAAATGCTGTATTACAGTGGCAATAGATTTCGTTTTATGTATGCCTATTTCTTCCAAATAAAAATCCAATTTTATTATGGATACGTTAGTTAACTTTCCTAAATTACTGGGCAGATCAATCACTTCATACCATTTTAATGTCAATGTATCCAAGTAAGATCGTGTGGCTAATAACTCCACATCAAAATTAGAAAAAAATGCACCTTCTATTACGATATTCTTAATGGATGACATATTAATTAAATCTTCTGATAAAGGAAAATCTTTGGGCCAGAATCCAACAAGCCATAAATTAGGAAGAGCTTGGTTTGAAAATGCATAAGAAG
The DNA here is from genome assembly GCA_937949745.1 of uncultured Bacteroidales bacterium. Lineage (GTDB taxonomy): Bacteria > Bacteroidota > Bacteroidia > Bacteroidales > WCHB1-69 > JAGVVH01. Next base: position 3,659 of record CALECM010000109.1, read on the forward strand.
AATCTCTATAGATATACAACTCTTCTATACTCTCAGGAATGGAGAAGATATTGGATGCAGGAATATCCGTAGCTAATATGCGGAGATTGGGAGGAAAAACAATCTGAATAGGAGGAATAAGATTATTATTGTATCTAAGAATAAACTCATCTAAATTATCAAAAGAAGAAAAGTTCAAAAAAACAGGATCTTTCGTATTACTATAAGTATCCATAATATGCAATTTTTTCAATGCATGTTGATTCGAAATTAAATCTATAGGAATTGGCGTTTCTATTCCCCATAACTCTAACACCTTTATTGACATAGGGACTTTATATATCCTTTTTGGGTTATAGTACGAGGTACTTCCATTCTTATCATGGTGATTATATCCTTGTAGCGCTAAATATTCAATATTTAAATTCATATTTAAAAAAGATTTTTCTGCTTTTTCATATAAAGAGAGGTATCCCATATATGAGTAGGAGGAGTCCGTATAAGATTCACCAAACCAATCCTTATAAATTTTCATATCTTTTTTTTGGCTCTTATCACCTATAGGCCATCCTTTTTGTGAAAATGCAATATGATTTAAAAGAATGAGAACTGATAATATCACTATTTTTTTCAACATAATTTATTTATATATTTTTTTAATTTATCTCGTTCTTAAGCGTATATTATTCCAAAGTCCTTGATTATTATGAAAATAACCTTTTTTAGTATTATTATTATTTTGTAAGCCATTTTTTTGAGCAGCCCATTCTACCTTATCATTCCCTTTGTTAAGTCTTCCTTTAGTATCAAGATGATAACTTGTAACTGTAAAATTTACGCTACGTCCGCCAATACTAACTGCATCAGGAAAATTAGAACCTGATTCATTACGAAGCAGTACAGGAGCCGGATGATTTTTCTCATTTTTCCTAGAAAATACAATAGATAATTGTTTTTGAGTGAGAGATGTACCACTATGACCACTCATAAGATTAGTTAAAGGATCATAATCCGACTCTCCATTTGATAATACTAAAGGAATAGAACCTGCTTCTGATAAAGAATAGGTATTGGAATAATTAGCTCCATATCCCATCACATTTGCATATCTATCAGTTAATCCCATAATGTGTCCAAACTCATGAGCGGCTTCTGTTGGATTTTCTGTGTAATACATGTATCCAGCTTTTCTATTTGCCTCTATATAAGATCTGTTTTCAATAGTATCCGGATTTGCATTTTCTCCATAGCCAACAGTTAATAGAACTCCATTATAACCTAAACTAGATGAGGTTAATCCTTTAGGTGCAAGTTCAAAGCTAACACAACTAACATCAACTGGGGTGCCATTTGCCAGGGCAAAGTTATTCCAAACATCATTGACGTTTGTTGCAAATTGTTTAATATAGGCGTCTTTTTCATCATCAGATAAAGCTTTTTCCCCTTCAGCAGTATCTGTATCAAACTGAAAATAAATAGTGGCATTTATCTTACCAGTTTTCGGATCCGCTTCTTCCGCTCCATCCAAATCAATATAACTTATCGGTTTATTCCCTGCATACTGGTAGGGAGTATAATGCGGATACTCAAACTGCAAAGGATCCACACTCACAAACCGGCAAAGCCAATCCGCATAATACCGCATACCGTAATAGTACAATCCTGTTTCCTCATCACGTTCCTTACCACAATATCTGTACCTTTTCACAGAAATCTCGGTCTCATTCCTTGCCAAACGGTAAGAAGTGCTCCCAAATGGATAATACTCTTCGTAAGAAATGATCTGACCCATATCGTCTAATTCCAGGCATGCACTACCCAAGTGGTTATCATATTGATAACGCGATACTGTGGTAGCCTGTCCGTTGGTCGTTCTGGTTTGCATGCGTAAAAATACTTTCTCGTCGTCGGAAACGGCAACTTCTTTCCGTTCGGTTTCTAAGGTAGAGTTATTATATTTTCGATACAGTTCTAAGCCGCAAATATAGTAATATTCTTCTATTATGTTTCCTTTCACTATTGTTTTGCGGGTGCGGTTCCCTTCCATATCATAGTGATAATATGAAATAAAGGTTTCATTTCCGGCACTAATTAATTGATCTTTGCAATCCCAATTCATAGTAGAAGGAAGATATGTTATTTCGATCATGTT
>CALECM010000110.1 GCA_937949745.1 uncultured Bacteroidales bacterium
TTTGGGCTTCCCTGCCTTCGGAAATTAATTCCCCAAACATAGATTGTACATCCAGGAACTGGATCTGACTATTGTCTTTTGATTTCGATAAATTTACGATGCTCCGGAACAACAATTCAAATCGCTGAAGCATTAATTTCAACTCTCCCCGTTCTTCGAAAGAACCCATGGCTTTAATATAGTTGCCTTCGCTGATGGCAGCTATATCTGAGGCTATTTCAGGTGTGGTATCATAATCCTGTTGTAATTGTTGCACAATCTTCTCTTCGGCAAGACGGGGTATTTTGATAAGCTGAGTTCTGGAAAGTATGGTGGGCAGGATATTATCGGCACTTTCCGCCATCAGGATAAAAAGTGTTTTGTTTTCGGGTTCTTCCAGCGTTTTTAAAAGTTTTGGGGCTGCCGCGTAGTAAAGTCTTTCCACCATCCAGAGCAGGAAGATCTTATATCCTCCTTCATACGAACGGATACTGTTCTGATTGATAATATGGGCGCAATCCCTTATATTAATGGATGCCTGTTTATTTTCACCTCCCAATTCGATAAGCCAGCTTTCCAGATCGATATGGTAATGGCGTTGTTCCACGTAATCACGGAAAAGTTGTGCGAACTGTGTCGAATCCGGTTCTTTTTTTACACTCTTATTCGTGGCGTTCGGGAAGATAAGATGCAGGTCGGGATGGGATAATTTCTCATACTTGGCACATGAGGGACATACGCCGCAGGAATCCCACTCTCCGCGGTTTTCACAATTAATATATTGGGCATAAGCTATGGCCAGGGCAAAAGTATGGTTGCCCGGTTGCCCGAGAAATAACTGGGCATGGCTTATCCTGTTGTTTTTCACCATTGAAACCAGATGTCTCTTTTGGCTTTCCCCGACCATTACGTTCTTGAAGAGCATACAAAGGTATTATTTAGGTATTTTTAGTTTCTGTCCGACGGATAATACATTTATGTTTTTAATATTATTGTAATCGGCCAAAGTTTTGGCATTAACATTCAGCTTTTTGGCGATGGCATAAAAAGTGTCTCCCTTTTTTACCGTATAAAATTCCGGTTGTGAGGCAGTTCCGTTCGTTTGCGTATTCGCTGAAGCCATACCGGTGGGTTTGTCTCGTGCAGCCTGCGGCACAGTAGGTTGTTCCACTGCCTGGTAGCCGACCAAAAGTCGTTGTTTTACTTTTATACTGTTACCTGACAGTTTATTCATCTTTTTTAGTTCATATACCGAAAGACCATAGGTATTGGCTATTTTCGATAAAGTCTCGCCCTTTTTTACGTAGTGGTAGATATTCTTGGTTTTTAAAGACGGATCGTTTTTACCTGTGAACATGTTCTGGTAAACTTTCACGGGAGTGAAGAAAGTATCGTAACGGAAAGCGTGTACGGAATCCGCGATATCCATATATTTTAAAAGGTCGGAAACCTTGAGTCGCAGCGGGTATGGCTCTTCGTAAGCAGGGATCACCCCTCTTTTATATTGCGGATTGAGCGTCTTGATTTCCTGAAGATCGATATTCATTGCTAGGGAGAGTTGTTCCAGATGTAGTTCTTTGGAAACCATGATTGTGTCTACTGCCGACGGAATTCTTATGCTGGCAGGCTCGATTCCGTGCAATGAATGGTATTTCATAAGATAGAGAGCTCCGATAAAAGCCGGAAAATAGTTTTGGGTTTCTTTCGGTAAATATTTACAGATGCTCCAGAAATCAGGTTTTTTATTCAACTGGCCGCTTCTCGCAATAGCCTTCCGGACATTGGCCGGACCGCAATTGTAAGCCGATATGGCCAAACCCCAGTCATGGAAGATATTATAAAGGTCTTTTAGATGCTGGGCAGCCGCTTCCGTCGCTTTATAAGGATCCCGGCGGTCATCTATAAAAGTATTGACTTCAAGACCGTACATTTTGCCGGTTGAATACATAAACTGCCATATGCCTGTGGCGCCTGCGCGGGAAACAGCCGTAGGATTTAAACTGGATTCAATGATTGTGAGATAGATGAGCTCTTCCGGAACATTATGTTTATCGAAAATTTCCTGCATCCACGGGAAGTAATACTGGGCAAGTCCTAACAACGCTGCCGAGGATTTTTTTCTTTTCTCCGCATATAGTTCGATCCATCTTTTTACTCTTTCATTATAGGCGACCGGAATTACCGTTTGAATCTTATACAATCTTTCGGACAGGATCGCGTCGTCAATTTCCCGGGCGGCGGTATCGTCTTCCAGTAAGGAAAGTATACTTTCACTGTTGGCCGTTTCCCTCTTGACATACCATAAATCCAGCATCGCGTCCATATCGGCGATCAATATTTTCTGGAATTTGTCCACGTCAACTCCAAGGGCACAGGAGTCGACCGGAGGAGCGGAATTCTGACTCCGGGATGTCATACAGATCGATAAGAAAAATATGAATACTAAATATTTCCACTTCATTTGCGCAAAGTTTTCATTTTCAATTAAATTATATGGATTACGGCCTGTTATCAATTTTATAGGCATTCCATCTTATCTCCCGTCCTTCCCGGTATTGTGTGGTTAAAAACAGTGTGCCTTCTTCATCATACTTGTTCCATAGTCCTGTTTTTTCTCCCGTAATATATTTTCCGGTCTCTTTTGTATTTCCGTTTTCCCAATAGGTAATGAATTTTCCGTTGGGAAGATTCTGGTCGAATTCTATTTCGGAGGCTAACTTGCCGTTGGCGTACCATAATTTCCACGTTCCCTGGCGCATACCGTCATAATAACTTCCTTTTTCAACCATACCTCCATTCCGGTAAGTCCATGGGCCATCCTCTTCTCCTATGACATATTGTCCTTTGGTAAGGATATTGCCCTCTTCGTCATATTCTATATATTCCCCGTCCAGTTCTCCGTTATCGTAATTCTCCACGATAAGGAGATTGCCGTTCGGATAAAACCATTGCCATTCTCCGATTTTCTGGCCTCTGTTATTGTAACTGCCGATAATTTCAATCGATTTGTCCGTGAAATAGAACTTCCAATCTCCTACCGGGAGTGAATTCCTGTATCGTCCTTCCGCTTTTAATTCACCCGTGGGGTAATACTCTTTCCACGGGCCTTCTCTTTTCCCGTTAAGGTCGGTTACACCTTCATAACGCATGATTCCGTTCTCGAAAATGTATCCTTTGACCACCTTGCCGGTACTGTCGAATTCCCGTCTTATCCCTTCCGGAACTCCTTTGTAATAAGTGGCGGTTATCGAAGGTTGTCCGTTGGAATGATACGCTGTTTTTTTATCGAGGACTTTAATCTCCGGAGCGTCTTCAATGAGTTTATCATTCTCATATTTCTCCACATTCAGGAAATTTCCTTCTTCGTCGTAATATTTGAAAAAACCGTTTTTTTTGTCATTCTGGTATGTGCCTTCCATCTGCAGGTTCCCGTTATCCCAGAAAAACTTCCAGTTACCCTGTTTATATCCGAAATTATCCGTACGGTTGATGAATTCACGCCGGGTCATAACGCCACGGTAAAAATTGGTGATAGCGGTAACAACCCCGTCTTTGTTGAATTCTTTTTCCAGTCCGTGGGGTTTGCCTTCCTCATAAGGGGTATATTTTTTAATGGCGCTGTCCGTATAATAAGTCATGACGGCGCCTTTTAACGTATCCATTTTCCAGTTTTCAACGGTAAATTCATCCGGGTAATACTGGATTCGTAAACCGTTCTTTTTCCCTTCCGTATAATGAATTTCGAGCGTTTTTTCTCCTTTATCATTGTAAAAAACCCATAAACTGTCCAACTGGAAATTTTTCCTGTTGCCTTCCGAAACCATTGTGCCTTCCATATTATACGATTTCCACCAGCCGTCGGGTTGCCCGTTCACAAGATTACCCTCGCTGGATTTCATACCATTCGGATAATAAAAAATAGTGTACCCGTTGGGATTAATCGTATCCTGGGCTATAAGCGAAAAGCCTGCCAGAACAAAAACCAGGAAATAAAGGCATTTACGAATCATGTTGCACGTGTTTCCTCATGGTACGAAATGCAAAGATAGTAAAAAAAGAAAAAACGGCACTGACCGTCTCGGATATAGATATTCAAGACCCGGTGCCGGATTAATAGATAAGGATGATATTATTTGATAAGTGAAAAACCGTAAGATAGCTGTATTCCTATGTAGGAGTTGTATAATTTAGTCCAGCCTTCTTCAATGAGCTGTGTACCCATACGAACATCATAGTTGCCTTCGGCATGAGGTTCGGCGGAGTAGCTTCCTATCAGGCTTATTCCCCAGGTATTTTGGTTCTTTAACAGTCGCTTATAGCCAATTTTGAAAAAAAGACTTGCGTTATATCGGGTCTCCGTATCAATCCGGACCCTAAAATGGGTTTTTGTAGGATCCGATTCTTCTCCGCCCGCCCCGAACGTGTATCCGTTTCCTGCATCTGCCGCAAACAGTAGGAGAGAAGCTACACCCAAAGAAATATCTAGTCCGTGTTTATTTTTGAAAAAATATGAATAATTTAATAGTATGGGAAAAGTATATGCTCCGAATTCATAATAATCAAATGTTTTGTCTTTATGTTCAAATACACCTGTTGAAGAAAAACAATATGTGGAATCACTATACTCGATGCCGATATAAAGTCCGAGCCATTTATGTATACGCTGGTATAAATAGGCGCCTAATTCTCCTCCTAAACTAACATGTCCCGGAAGGTATTCCGAATTGCCGTTTCCGCCCATCCGATAGCCATTCCTGATTATTTCCATCTTACTTCGGGCGTTGATATTAAAATTCATCCCCAATTGTCTCTTATACGGATAGGGATTCTTGTTCGGAAACTCGTTTTGGGCTCTAAGTTGAATGCTAAATATTAAAATTGCGAATAAAAATAGGGTAATTCTTTTTCATAATTTGTTTTTGGACAAAATTAAAAAAAATAGGATAAGGAATGATTTTAAGAATAGGATAGATTTATCCGACATTTTTTGTTATCGCCACATCCTTCATTTTCCTTCGATAATTCAAGAACAGTCAAGATGATTGATATTATTCTAAATGAATCGAAGGATCGATCTTTTATCAAAATAATTTAGATTCTTCGCTGCATTCTATATAACAAAAGTACGGTTTGCGTAGCTTTTTTATTGAGAATATTTGTATTATTTAGAAGTACATGTTATGGTTACTCCACTTACTTCAGTATATCCGCCAACCGCTTTGGTATTCTCACAATCTTTTTTTGATAATTCGCCGGCAGAAAGTTTAAATGCGGCCGGTTCGAACGGTAATTTTACGGAGCATTCACATTCTTTTTTACATGAGGTAAAAGAAATCATAATAAGACCGCTGCCTACTAAAGCTAATAATACTTTTTTCATATGTAAAATTATTTTGGGTTAATTAATGCTGCAAAAATAATAAAATAATATGTGATATTAAATTATGAATAAAAAAAGGGTATTCCGATCCCGAAATACCCTTTTTCTATGAACAAATTAAGCCTATTTATGCCTGCAAGTGATCGTTCTACCGGTTCCTTCAGTTATTCCGCCTACGGTTTTGGTATTTTCACAATCTTTTTTAGACATCTTGCCCGCATCCATTACGGCAGGTGTAGGACTGCCTACTGTGGCAATAGTGCATTCACATTGTTTCTGGCAAGATGTTAAGGATGCCGTAATAATACCGGCGCAGGCTAAAGCTAAAAATACTTTTTTCATACAATTTAATTTTAAAATTAATAATGATGCAAAAATAATAAAATAATTAATATATTATTATTAATACTTATTTTTTTATATACATGGTTCTCTACATAATTTTTTATCTAAAGTAAAGAATAATAAGACAATAAACAAATTTATTCCTTAAATGTTTGTGAAATTATGATTTATTTAAGAATAAATAACTCCATGAATCACAGAATAGTTATTAACCGGGTTAATCCACAGTGCTATAATTAAAGTTTGAGCTATTTGGTTTGTTTTGGTGATGAATGAGCAACATGATAAAATTAAACCGTTTACCTCATCAAATTTTGTCAAAATTAAAGATATAAACAAAAATTTATTCTATACGTTAAAATAAAAAAATATAATATATTATGAAAAAATATTTTCTTCCTTTGTTATTCGTAAGTTTTTTATTTATATTTTCTTCCTGCAGGAATGAAAAAGACGAGCCTTATATCAGGTTCAGGGATAAGGACGGACAGGAGTATAATGAAAGAGTAATGGTTCCACTAAATACAGATTTGAAATTATTTGTATATATCGGTTATGAAGAAAAAGGAGAAAATAATCTCATCCATTACGAGCGCAGTATTGATGGTTCGCCGTTCAGTGATATTACTTTTACAGGTACTCTGGATATTTTGTCTGTTGGCAGATTTAACAATCTGCTTACGGAGAAAGCCTCTATCGATATTTCTTTCAACGAAGAGAGGGTAAGCGAAGGATCTGTCGTTCAGATTCGGGTCAGGGATAGCGGAACTTTATCAAAAACTATTACCTTCGAAGTCCTGACGGAAACAGAAAGTTAAGAGTAGCCTGGTTTTCACTAGTTATCTGAAATCACAATGTGCCAAATGATCGTTGACATATCCCACTGCCTGTAAATGGGCGTAGCAAATGGTCGTGCCGAAAAATTTGAATCCCCGTTTTTTCATATCCTTACTGATCGTATCCGATAAGGGAGTGGAAGCCGGTATCTCTTCGGGTTTTTCCCAATGGTTAATTATAGGTTTCCTGTCAGGAAGAAAAGATTTAAGGTAATTGCAAAAACTGCCGAACTCATTTTGGATCTCCAAAAAAGCGACCGCATTAGAAATAGTGGCTTCGATTTTTTTACGATTGCGGATAATTCCCGCATCCTGTAATAATAGTTCCACCTCTTTTTCAGTAAATTTTGCCACTTTTTCAGCATCAAATCCTGCGAAAGCCTTCCGGTAATTTTCCCGTCGTTTAAGTATGGTAATCCAGCTTAGTCCCGCCTGGGCGCTTTCCAGTACGATAAACTCAAACATTTTGTGGTCGTCCGTAACTTCTTTTCCCCATTCTTCATCATGATACCTGATGTAAATAGGGTCGCTGGTACTCCATGCACAACGTCGGATTTCAGTTTCCAGTTTCATCGGTTGAATATAAATTATAGGCAAAAATAGCAAATAATCCGTTGTCCGTTACATGATATCCTTTTAATAAAGCAGTATACCGGCTATCCCGGCAAGACCGATCGTGAGCATAGGATGGAATTTGAATTTCCATGTCAACAGGAAAACCCCGGCAAAAAGCAGGACACTTTTATAATCGATAAAATTCTCCGGAGTCATCAGCATCAGGGCTGCCGCTGCGATTAGTCCTACAGAAACCGGACGTAAACCGGTAAAGACGGCTGCTACATATTTATTATTCATAAACCGGTTATAGTAATACGAAATAAGGATAACGAGCAGGAAAGAAGGCAGGCAAACGGCAAGAGTGGCCATGGAAGCACCCAGAACAGCGATGCCTGTGGAATATCCTGCCGAAAGGATGGTGTTATATCCGATGTAAGTGGCGCTGTTAATGCCGATAGGGCCGGGCGTGACCTGTGAGATCGCTACCAGATCGGTAAACTCCTGTAAAGTCATCCAGCCGTAATGGTTTACCACTTCCTCCTGTATGAGTGAAAGCATGGCGTAACCACCTCCGAATCCAAGAATTCCAATTTTTGTAAATACCCAGAATAACTGTAAAAATATCATTATTTTATTTTTTGTTTTACCGATTGATAAAGTAATGCTCCCACACCTGCCGCTATGATGACGATAGCCGGGGACACATGGCAATACCATATCAGGAATGCCGCGGCAATCGGTATGATGGCGGTTTTATAATTGATACGGGCCGCTTTAGCCGCAGAAATACAGGGAACCGCGATCAAGGCCACCACGGCCGGGCGCAATCCTTTGAATATTTTTTCCACCCACAAATTATCCCGGATTTGCGTGAAAAAGGTAGCCACGATCAGGATAATGACAAAGGCGGGCAGGATGGTGCCCAGAGCGCATACAAGACTGCCTTTCAATTTCTTAAGCCTGTATCCTACGAATACGGAGATATTAACGGCAAATATGCCCGGCAGAGATTGTGTAATAGCGAACAAGTCATAGAATTCCTCTTTGGTAATCCATTTGTTCCGGATTATTTCCCGTTCAATAAGCGGAATAACCGCATATCCTCCGCCAATGGTGAAGATCCCGATCTTTAGAAAAGTGATAAAGAGTTTAAAATACATTCCATCGTTTTACTTACCTGTTTTCAAGGGCAAAAATATAGAAAAGAGAAGAATTTTACGTTATCGTCTTTTTCAAGATTTCGTTGTATTCGAAATGTTGAAAAGTTCCGGGTTTAAGACGATAGTAACTTTTTGACCTGTTCTTCTTTTTCAAAAAGAACACAACCTCCGTGATGTTCTCCGCCTACTAGTTCCGCTTCGCGAAGTCTGGAAAAAAATGGGGATTGCAATACTTCCTGGAAACGGTGTTTTGCAAGGTTCCTGTCGGAGAAAGGTGAAAACGGACAAGCTTCCGCATCGCCGTTGGCATTAATATGGAAAAATCCTCTTCCTGCCGCCAGGCAGCCTCCCATATACTGCTCATCACCTGGAAAGGAGAGGAATAAAATGTCTTTGTAATGATCCTTGTGGTGCTTAAGTATATTTTCCAGTAATTTTTTGTCCCGGTCCGATAAAACCAGATGATCACTGCCTTTTTCAACAGGGACATATTCTATGTAGAATAATAGTTTGCAGCCTGATTTTCTTAAAAGATCGATGAAAGAATCGGAAGTGACTGTCCTCAGATTGTCGGAAGTTACCGTTACGGAAGCGCCGTATACGAGCTTTTTCTGATGAAATATAAGCATGGTATCCAATAATTTGGAGTAAATCCCTTCACCTCTTCTCTGATCGGTTTCCCGTTCGAAGCCTTCCATACTGATCACGGGGATCAAGTTGGGGTTCTGGGCAAATAACTTCATATATTCTTCATTGATAAGCGTGCCGTTAGTAAATATCGGAAATATCATATCCCTCACTTTAGCGGCGCATTCAATCACCTCTTTCCTCATCAAAGGTTCTCCGCCTGCCAGGATATTGAAAGTTATCCCCATATCCACCGCTTCGGCAAATATCCGTTCCCATTCCGTTACGGACAACATTGGTCCGGACGATTCGCCGGAACCGCAAATACCGTTTGAACGGGCATAGCATCCATTGCAGAACAGATTGCAGTTCTCCGTGATACTGGAAATCAGGAAAACCGGCACATGAATACCTTTTTTTTCATAATATTCTCTTTTTTCCCGCGCCCGGGAAAGTATTTTTTGCATTCTGAGTAAGTAGAGTGTCATTTTCGGATTGGTCAATGTTAAGGTCATCACGTTTCCGATCAACCTTTTAATTCCTTCCGCCATGAATTCATTGAGAGTATGGTTGTCTTTTATCATTTTGATAGAGCATTTAAATGCAAAGATATTATATTTTGCTCTCTTTATTGAAGATAATGCGAGTGATGTGATTCCTGACATAATTCAAAAAAAGTGTGGACTGATATATAAATGTCATGGTTGTAGGTTTGCTATTGCCGAAAGTACGGTGGAGTAATCTATTTTTGGCTGTTTGTTTATGAAGTTACGGAAAATAAATCAGGATAAATTTAGCAATCTTTTTTCCGCTGTTTACTAAAAAGAGATGCATTAACCTCATATTTTAACCTTTTTTCGGAATTTAACCGGAAAACCGTATTTTTGCACCATGAAAGGGCTCTATACAATTTTATTGTTGATCTGTTCCAATATATTCATGACATTTGCATGGTACGGTCACCTGAAGCTGAAAGAATTCTCATGGTTCTCTTCCCTGCCGCTTATCGCAGTGATCGCTTTCAGCTGGGGAATAGCCTTCTTTGAATATTGTTTCCAGGTTCCGGCGAACAGGATCGGTTTTAAAGATAACGGAGGTCCTTTCTCCCTGATGCAACTGAAGATCATACAGGAAGTGATCACCCTTGTGGTGTTTGTAGTATTCAGTACTTTATTATTCAAAAATGAAACTTTCCGCTGGAATCATCTGTTGGCTTTTATCTTCCTGATAGCCGCCGTTTATCTGGTATTCAAAAATTAATCGATGAGCCCATTTTCCTGATCTTTATCCCATCATCCTGCTTCATTAACTGTCCTATTTTCGGTGTCCATATCATATATTATTTCTGGAATCTTCTTATCAATTCCATAAAAAAACCGGTAGCATTTTAAATTACTACCGGTTTATATTTTTTGAATTTACAGATTAATTATTCGGTAAATTCGACAATATGTCCGCTTGCGGTAATGGTTCTTTTCCTGTAAAAAGGAAGTACCATCACGTCGTGGGCTTCAACCGTCACGTTGATAATAGCCCTGGAAGAACCGACTAAATTGGCATTTTTGATCATGTCGGTTTTAGCTTTGTTAACCAGGTCTTTTTTACCTATACCTCCGATTCCGAAAACATAAGTTGCGGTGGCTTGTCCCGTGACATGTTCCACTACAACAAAATTTTTGCGATTTAACTCTACATTGGTAAGGTTGTTGTTGTGATTATTCACGTATCCCATATGCATCCCGCAACTGGCCGCCATGAATGAAATCAAAATAATGAGAACAAAGGGTTTCAGGTTTTTCATGATAAAATATTTATGTTAAAAATGCAAAAAATAAATTTGAATTCCATCAAATGATTCGCAAATTTAATTTTTTTTCTCTATAAAACATAAATATTTAAAATTTTTATTCGATTATTTTATTTCCGTATTGAATAGATTTCAGCGTTAAACCTACGGGCTCATTCTTTTCGTCGAAATTGAAAGTAAAAGAGCGGTATTTAATCGTATTGGAATATCTTTCAAATCTCGATGTCCGTCCCGTGGCCGGATCAGTTTCTTCATAAGTCCTCGTAACAAGATATTCGTTAGTGGAAATACTGTAATCTTCATTATTCAGCATAACGTTCCTCACATCTTCTACCGTCGACCGGTGTAATAAGAGTGTATCCCCGTCAATTACGATACCTTTTCCTTCAAGAACCACCACATTATGGTTTTTTTGTGCAAAACCGGTGTTAATGATGAAACAGAATGCGCATAATGCACAAATGTTTAATAATATCTTTTTCATATTTATATGATCTTTAAAGTTTAAATTATAGTTGTTTTAATGTGGAAATAATTTCATCGGTTCTTGCCTGGAGCCATATTTTACCTTTGTCCGTATCGAGCCAGTCGAGCGAAATGCAATTCAAATTCACAGGGTCCTGCTGAAATTCCGTTAAAAGCACATATCCGGTTGTATCAATAACATCAGACGGACTATTGTCGTATGTATCTGTTTCCACTTCCATCTTTTCCGTATTGAAAAAGATCCTTACGTAGTTATTTCCGTTCATATTCCTTTTTAATTCCCGGATCGCATCCTCCAGAATTTTGTTTTTATCTAAATATTCAGATGTCATAGTCCTTAAAATTTAAAAAATAATAATAATTTTATTATAACAAAATCTTAATAAAATAGTTTTATGCTATGCATACTAAGCTAAATTAGAGGAAAGAAACAAAAAATCATTTGTAAAGGGTATTTACCTATTTTTGTGGAATAAGATAATAAGAAGTATTTTTAAAACTTAATTATGAGCAGACAATCTATTATCAGCAGGAATGAAAAATTAGGGCCGAGAGTGGTAAAAGCACTGAAAAGCAGGCATTTTGAGGCGTTTTATTGCACGACCAGTGAAGAAGCTTTGGCTTTGGCAATCAGTTTAATCCCTCAGGATCATGTGGTTGCGTGGGGAGGCTCGGCAACCACAGCGAAGATAGGTCTTATTCAGGCCGTAAAAGAAAATTACCATGTGATTAACCGGGATGAGGCTGAAAGTGCCGACGAGAAAATGACTCTCATGCGGCAATCATTGCTGGCGGATACTTATATTACCGGTACGAATGCCATCAGTGAAAACGGGGTATTGGTAAATGTAGACGGAATTGGAAACCGTGTGGCGGCCATGATTTACGGTCCTAAAAATGTGGTGGTGGTAGCCGGTATGAATAAGGTTGTCAGGAGTGTGGAAGATGCTGTGGTCCGTGCCCGTACTATTGCCGCACCGACCAATGCCCAGCGTTTTCCTGATCTTTCGACACCCTGTCTGGTAAGTGGTTCCTGTGAAAATTGTAAATCCCTTGATTCCATCTGTTCCTATATTTCCGTGATACGGCTTTGCCGTCCGGCAGGAAAAATAAAAGTGATCCTGATAGGTGAAAATCTGGGATACTAATTCTTATGGTCGGTTAACTAATGTTGAATATCGGTTTCTTCTAATTCCCTTTTCAGTATCCAGTGAGTCTCGTTTCCGACAGCTCCTTCGCTACTCACCTGTGGAGTAACGTAGGCGTGTACGAATTCCCATCCGTAACTGCTCATAAAATTAAGCGCGTCTATCATGGAATTGAAGGATTTTATTTTCCCGGTAGCTTCATCCCGCATTTTGGCATTACTTAACCAGCCTCTTTCGTCGCCGAAATCCGCTGAAACTGCGATTTTTGAGCTGAATGCTTTGGGCTTTCCGACTAATTCGCAATACTCGTAGTAAATCTTTCTGTCCGGTATGGTATCCTGACTCCATGCAGGTATGGAAATAAAAATAAGGAATAAAATAATAATACTTTTTCTCATAATTTTAGTTTTGGATTTATAACCCTTAGACCTGATCACAGGGTAAAAGTTATTTGGGTATAAGTATTTCTTTTATTTAATTCCTGAATTAAAATAAAAAAAGAGAATGTCCGGAAAGTTATGAGTCTTAGGACACTCTCTTATGCTAATAAATAGGAATATATTTTTATAATTTCGAAAAATTATTTTTTATTGCGACACGTATTTTTGTCCAGTTGGTACTTATATAGATCAACAACAAAAGCATATTATAGTTATTCTGCCGCGGCACGTTCGTTGATGTAATTTTCCGCGACTTTGGTAAGTGCCACATCCGTTTCTTTTTCGTTGTCAAGAATCGTTTTTAAATTTTTGGCGATTTCATCTTCTCCCATATGTTTGGCAAAAATGACCAGGGTGCCGTAAGAGGCAATTTCGTAATGCTCAGCTTTCTGGGCAGCCAATATCAACGCGGCATCACGGGTAAATGTATTCTTTTCCGTATCATCGATAATGCTGTCCGCTTCCTTCAGGATGCCATCCATAGCTTCACATTTTTTGGCTTCCGGTTTTTCACCGAGAAGTTGAAAAACTTTTTCCACGATCTTGATCTGCTCTTCCGTTTCTTTGGTGTGTTTATCAAAGGCGGCAGCCAGCTGTTGACTGGTAGAGGCTTTTTTTAATTTAGGTAATGCCTTGGCCAAATGTTGTTCTGCCCAATAAATATCCTTGATCTCGTCAATAAAAAATTCCCGGAACTCGGAAGTTCTCATTTCATTACTGTTTGCTTTCATAATTAATATATTTTTATTTAAATAATTTAATGAATTATATTGTTTTAACCATATTAAAAACAATAAATAAGGGATATTGTTTTATTGTTTTTCTTCTCAACATTGATTTCATATATTAAAAATTAATTAAAATAATTAATGATAAAATGAATAAATCTATTTATTTCATTCAGGATACGGAAAATGACATTGAAATAATCCCGTGATGCAGTTTTGACTATAGATTGATTTCCTGCACGGGATCCCAGAAAATATCTTTCCAGTTCTTTATCCTGTTATGTAAGACGATAATTCCTTCCGCTTCCAGTAGTTGCCGCATCTCCCCGGAATTCCCGAAAGCATCCAGTCCCGAGAGAAAACCATTGCTGTTCACTACCCGGTGAGCGGGTATGTTTTCATCTTGCGGACATTGGCTTAAGATCTTACCTACCATCCTGGACCGGTTTGGATAATTGGCAGCCCTGGCAATGGCGCCATAACTGGTAGCCCTTCCTGCTGGGATCATGCACACGATTTCATAAACGGCCCGGGTAAAAGTATCTTTATCGAAAGCTTCCATTTAGTTAATTAGGATTTACCCGCAGAGGCAGTTTTTTCGCTGATGTAAAGTTAGGGTATTGAATTTCATTTTCACTCCGTCGACAATCAATATTCTGTTGACCAGTAACTCTCCGATTCCGGTAAAATATTTTATGGCCTCGGCAGCTTGTATGCTTCCGATAATACCGGCCATCGCCCCCAATGCACCGGCTTCCGAAGCCGTTTTAGCGCTGCCTTCTTCCGGTGGATTTTCAAAAATACAGCGGTAACATGCATTTCCCGGAACATAAGTCATGGCTTCACCCTGAATAGCCAGAATCGCCCCGTGTGAATAGGGCTTTTTCTCCTGAACACAAACATCATTGATCAGGAATTTGGTTTCGTAATTATCGGTGGCATCCATGATGAAAGCATAATCATGGATGATGTGTGACGCGTTATCAGCCGAAAATCTTTCTCTATGAGTTATGATGCGGGTCTCCGGATTCAATGCGAGAAGTTTTTCCTGTGCGGACAATACTTTGAGTTTTCCCAGATCGGCGGTCCGGTGTAGAATCTGTCTTTGAAGATTGGTGATGTCGACGGTATCGTCATCGAGAATTCCGAGGGTTCCGATACCGGCGGCAGCCAGATAATATAATATGGGAGAACCCAGTCCGCCGGCACCGATAACAAGTACCTTCGCTTTTTTGAGTTTTTCCTGTCCTTCGGGACCGAATCCTTCAATAATTATATTCCGGTTATACCTCTTCATAATAGCACGTTTTTATTGTAAACTTAAGTCCCAGTCTTTCCAGATCACCTCATAACCCTGTCCCCTTACCGCTTTCAGTATATCCGCAGGATCCCGGTCATCATTCACGGCAAACTGCTCGAGTTCGTTTTTGTAGACAGCATATCCGCCGGGATCGGTTTTGGAACCGGCGCTTAAGGAAGTAATTCCCAAGGTTGTCATATTATTCCGGAAGGCATTATCTTCCCTTGTAGATAAGGCGATTTCTATATCATGCTCGAAAATACGATAGGCAAAGATAATCTGGGCCAGTTCTTTGTCGTTCATGATTACATTTGGATGAAAACTTTCTCCTTCATAAGGCCTCATCCTTGGGAAAGAAATGGAATATTTGGTCTTCCAGTACATTTTTTGAAGATATCTTAAATGGAGAGCCATAAAAGTAGCATCCGTACGCCACTCCTCAAGTCCGATGAGGATACCCAGTCCCATTTTATGGACGCCGGCTTTTCCCATCCGGTCGAACCCGTCCAGCCGCCAGTCGAATTTGGATTTCATGCCTTTCGGATGATAGATCTTGTATCGCTCTTTGTGATAAGTTTCCTGGTAACAATAAACGGCATTTAAACCGGCTTCGGTCAATCGTTTGTATTCTTCTTCCAGTAGAGGTTGCACTTCAATGGAGATGGACGCGAAATAGGGCTTCACAAGCCTGATGGCATTTTCAATATAGTCGATCCCTGCATCCCTCGGATTTTCGCCGGTAACCAGAAGAATATGTTGAAAATCACCGATTCTTTTAATCGCTTCCACTTCCTGCATAATCTGTTCGTCCGTGAGGATAATCCGTTTAATGTCGTTATTATGGTTAAATCCGCAATAAATGCAGTGATTCATACATGAATTGGTGAGATAGAGCGGAATGTAAAACTGTATGGTTTTGCCGAAACGTTGTTGGGTATATTTCCTGCTCAGGGCCGCCATAGGTTCGAGATAATCTTCCGCGGCCGGAGAGATCAATGCCATAAAATCATCGATGCCGGGTCTTTCTTTGGTTAAAGCTCTTTCCACATCTTGGGCCGTTTTAGCATAGATACCGTTTTGGATATCTTCCCAGTGGTATTGGTCGATAAGTTCTTTGAATTCCATTATATTAAACTTTTAATCGGGATTAGCCGGTAAGATGGTGATGCGATTAAACCTCTTTGACACATTCGTGTTTCCGGGCTTGTTCCTGATGCATTTCTTTGGTGAGTTTCATCGCACAGAAATGAGGTCCGCACATGGTGCAATGATCACTTTCGTCGTCAAGTCTTCCTATTTTGTAATATTCAAGGGCTTTTTCCGGATCAAGGGAAAGATTGAACTGGTCTTTCCATCTAAAATCAAAACGGGCTTTACTCAATGCGTTGTCTCTCACATCCGCTCCGGGATGCTCTTTCGCCAGATCGGCGGCATGGGCCGCTATTTTGTAGGCCACAACTCCGGCCCGCACATCTTCTTTGTCCGGTAATCCGAGATGTTCTTTAGGAGTTACGTAACAGATCATCGCCGTTCCGTAACGGGCGATCTGAGCAGCGCCTATCGCGGAAGTAATATGGTCATATCCGGGCGCTATATCGATGGTAAGGGGTCCCAAAGTATAAAACGGAGCGCCGTGACAATGTTTCAGCTGTTCTTCCATATTGGGCTTTATTTTATGCATAGGTACGTGGCCCGGTCCTTCGATCAATACCTGAACATGATGTTTCCAGGCAATTTCGGTTAATTCGCCCAATACGGAAAGTTCCGCAAACTGAGCCGCATCGTTGGCATCGTGTATGGAACCCGGCCTTAGTCCGTCGCCTAAGGAAACCCCGACATCATAACGGCTCAGTATCTCACAGATCTCTTCGAAATGGGTGTAAAAAAGATTTTCCTGGTCGTGCGTGGTCATCCAATTAGCGATAATGGACCCTCCCCGGGAAACGATGCCGGTAAGACGGCCGTTAACCAATGGCAGATGTGCCCGTAGTAATCCTGCATGAATCGTAAAATAATCCACTCCCTGTTCACACTGCTCAATCAGGGTATCCCGGTAAATCTCCCAACTCAGGTCGCTGATGTTACCATTCACTTTTTCCAATGTTTGGTATAACGGAACCGTACCTACGGGAACGGGCGTATTGCGGATAATCCATTCGCGGGTTTCGTGGATATGGTTCCCGGTAGAAAGGTCCATTAACGTATCGCCTCCCCATTTGCAACTCCATACCGCTTTTTCCACTTCTTCGTCAATTCCCGACGACAGGGCTGAATTTCCGATATTCGTATTGATTTTGACCAGAAAGCTGGTCCCGATAATCATAGGTTCAGCTTCCGGATGGTTGATGTTCGCCGGGATCATCGCCCTGCCGGCGGCTATCTCACTTCTCACGAACTCAGGTGTGATATGGGATTCGATTCCCAATTCTTCATTTTGCAGATTTTCCCGGATAGCCACATATTCCATTTCAGGTGTTATAATGCCTTGTTGCGCATAATACATCTGGGTGATGGATTCTCCCGGCTTCGCTTTGCGGGGGAAATGCGTAATAGGGAAGCGGATCTCGTCGAGAGACTTGTCATCCAGCCTTTCATTCGAATAGCGGGATGAGAAAGCGGTAAGTTTTTCAGTATTATTCCTTGCTTCAATCCATTTCTCCCTCAGTCGTGGTAAACCTTGGGTAATATCAATAGTAATTTGCGGATCCGAGTAAGGACCGCTGGTATCGTAAAGGGTAACGGGCGGATTTTTTTTAATTATTTTTTTCCCGTCTTCAATTCGGACGGTATCTACCAAAGTAACGGCACGCATGCCCACTTTAATGTTATGGATCTTGCCTTGTTTATAAATTTTCTCCGAAGAGGGATATTGTATGCGCTGATTGATTTTCATAATAATTACATTAAAAATGAGGTGAGTGGACTACTGGCTTCTGGCATATGGCTTTGACCTGCCAATTGGGCTTCGAAAGCCATGCGGCCGCTAACGACGGCCATTTGGAAAGCTTTGGCCATAGCAACCGGATTCCCGGCAATGGCAATGGCGGTGTTGACAAGTACGGCATCGGCGCCCATTTCCATGGCTTCGGCGGCATGGGACGGCGCTCCAATACCCGCATCGACCACCACGGGGATATTACTTTGATCGATAATGATCTCTAAAAGATCGCGGGTCCGTAATCCTTTATTGGTTCCGATGGGCGCTCCCAGAGGCATGACTGTCGCTGCGCCGGCTGATTCCAGTAATTTACATAGTACGGGATCGGCCTGTATGTATGGTAATACCACAAATCCGAGTTTGGCTAATTCCTCCGTGGCTTTCAAAGTTTCTATTGGATCCGGGAGCAGGTATTTCGGATCAGGATGTATTTCCAGTTTTAACCAGTTGGTCTCGAAGGCATCGCGGGCCAGTCGGGCGGCAAAAACAGCTTCTTTCGCATTCCGTACTCCGGAGGTATTGGGCAATAATTGAATGCCGGGCTTCCTGATATGCAAAAGCATGTCGTCTTCTTTATTTTCCGGATCGAGTCTTTTCATCGCGACCGTTACCATTTGGGTTTCGGAAGCGGAGATAGCATCACTCATGACCTCGTTGGAACTGAACTTCCCGGTTCCGAGGAAGAGCCTTGATCCGAACTCTTTACCGGCAATGACTAATTTTTCCATAATTGATATTGGTTGATGGTATTTATAATTTTTCTGGTTTCGTTTACCGGATCGATGGTATTGAGAATAGAAGAGGAGAGAGCAATACCGGATATTCCCGTTTCCATCAGGGACGGGATATCTTCCGCCGTAATGCCTCCGATCGCCAATACCGGTAAATGGATATTCTGCTCCCGGCATTTTGCCATTAATTGCCGGTATCCTTCTATTCCCAATATCGGACTTAAATTCTTCTTTGTACTGGTAAAACGGAAAGGGCCGAGACCGATGTAATCTACTCCCGCACGGGCAAGATGTTCAATATCCTCCAAAGTATTGGCAGTACCTCCGATCATATAATCATTTCCTAATATAGTACGAGCTTCTTCAGGCGGCATGTCCGTTTTTCCGAGATGAACTCCGGTCGCTTGAATTTTTTTACAAATCTCTACATGATCGTCGATAAATAATTGCGCGCCGTATTTTTCACATAAGGCTTTGGCTTCCGTACCGGTTTTCCCGATTTCGGCGGGATCGGCATCTTTCATGCGAAGCTGTATCTGACGACAACCGCCTTCCAGCGCTATTTTCACTGATTCCAGGTAACTGTATCTTTCAGTCCGGTGGGTAATAAATAATAATCCGTTCATAAGGTTCCGGTAATAGTTTTCAATTGGTTAAACCGTTTTAGTAATCCGGCTTCGTTTTTGGTATCAGGATAATTTTCCCAAAGCCAGCCTAATACGACCACACCACCGAATCCATAAGTAGCCGCAAGTGGGATATTATCGGGAGTTATGCCTCCAAGCGCCATCACCTTTGGGTTGATAATACCGTCACTCTTTGCTTTAAGAAGTTGTTCCGGTGTAAAAGCCTGTTTGTATCCGGTTTTGGAAACGCTGTCAAAAACAGGACTTAAAAAGACATAATTCTTATCTTTCATCATCTGCACTTCTTCTAAAGAATGACAGGAGGCACTTACCGAGATATTTTGTAAGTCGGGTGGCTGCGGATTACGCCGGTTAAGGTGTACGCCTCTTAAATGAAAAGTTCCGCACAAATTAAAATAGTCATGGATCACAATCCGGGAATGGTCATCTTTACGGATCTTCATAAGAAGATCCTGTATCTCGTTTTCGGAAGCACGGGGTTTACGCAGATGCAACACTTCCAGTCCTTCTTCAAAAAGCCGGTTGATGATCTCCGCTTCTCCGGCGAATATATTTTCCGTGGTAATCACAATCAGTTTCATTGCTTATCCTCCGGATACCGCCTGTATCAGTACCAGTTCCATATTTTCGGTTAATACAGTCTTTTCCCATTGATCTTTGGGAATTACTTCATAATTGATGGCTACGGCTATACCCTGTGGTTTTTGTCCCAGTAACTCCATTAAAGTAGTCAGGTTGGAACCCGCTCCGATCTCGTATGGTTTATCGTTTATTTTTATATTCATTAGCTGTATAAGATGCTATTTTATAAAAAGATGTATATATGCGGAAATAATTTCAGGATGGTGTTTTCTTTTTTCCCGTTAATTTCACAGGATTAAAGAAATGGTTTACCGGACCGTTTCCTTTTCCGGTCGTAACTGTCGAACCGGTCGTAATGGCTTGCGTAATATAATCTTTAGCATACCTGACCGCTTCCGGCAAAGCATGGCCCAAAGCCAGGAAAGCGGTAATAGCGGAAGCGAGGGAGCATCCGGTGCCGTGTAAATTCCCGGTTTGTACAAATTCGGAGGAAAAATAAAGAGGATTGCTTTCCTGTGTAAATAATATATCTGAAACCCGGTTATGGGAAGGCAGGTGCCCGCCTTTGACCAGTACGGACCGGCATCCCTGGCTGAGAAGTATTTCGCCGGCTTTAAGAATATCCTGTTCGTTATGGATGGAAATTCCCGACAATGCTTCCGCTTCGGGGATATTGGGCGTAAGGACGGTTAACCGCCGATATAAAAACTCCCTGAAACAGCTGACCGTATTAGCGGAGGCCAGTCTGGCGCCGGTCGTGGCCACCATCACCGGATCGATCACTACTTTTTTCAATTGATAACGGTCTATCACCCCGGCTACCGTTTCTATAATTTCCGGTGTGGGAAGCATCCCTGTTTTAACTGCATCGAAAGTAATGTCATCCAATACGGTTTCCAGTTGCTGCTTAACGAAAGCTGCCGGTACAATCTCAACGCCACGGACTTGCTGCGTATTTTGCGCGGTCAGGGCGGTGATCACGGAAGCTCCGAATACGCCAATTGCAGAAAAAGCTTTGAGGTCTGCCTGAATTCCGGCGCATCCCCCGCTGTCGGAGCCCGCAATGGTTAGGGCAGCCGGATATCTGGTCATTTCATTCATAAGTTGATCAATATAATAATCAACCAAGAGGAGGTAAAGGAGTAGATTTTCATCATTCCTACGGCGGCATTATCCGCATCAGGTAGTAAGGGTGTAATCTCAGCCTGTCAAAAGCACCCCTTGATTGCAACTGCAAAGATAATAGAAAAATTGTTACATGGAGGAGTATATAGTTAATCTAAGACAGTCTAAAATTATGATCGGTTATATTGCAAAAAAAAAACCAATAACTTCTAATAAGATTTATAGACCAAGAAGTAAAAGCATTAGCTTATTCCCTAAAAAACACTACCTTTGTGAGTTGAATTTATCTATAAATAGAATATGAGATTCTCGGGACATGAAACGTTCATCTGCAAGCAGTTCTGGCTAAAAAAAGGTTATGATTTTTTGGTCGCTGGTCGCAAATTCAGCGATGAAAATGCTGTTGTAGAATTGGGCGTTGGTAAAAATATGGTATCGGCCATTGGCTTTTGGATGAAAGCCTTTGGACTATGTAACGATAAATGGGAGTTATCAGAAATGGCTCATTACATCTTCGGTGATGAAGGGAAAGACACTTATCTCGAAGATATTGGTTCTATTTGGTTGCTTCACTATTTATTGGTAAAAGAAAACTATGCCTCAATCTACAGTTTGTTTTTCAATGGTTTCAGGAGAGGGCGTATAGAGTTTACATTGGAACAACTTCATAAATACATCGAATCTCTTGCTAAAGAAGATAATTCTTATAATGTAAATACTATTACAACAGATATTATGGTATTACAGCGAATGTATCAAAAAGCAGATAATACAGAAAAAAAAATTGAGCCAGAGGATATTTATTCAGGTATATTCAATGACCTGCAACTTATGACTAAGTTGAGAGTGGAGAAATACGGAGAAAAGGGACTCATTGACTTATTCCGAATTTCAAATGAAGACAAACAGAATCTACCTGCTGAAATTGTTTTATTTTCCATACTTGACAATTATTCTGATATGGAAACTATTGGCTTTAAAGAGTTAGAGGTTGGGGATAATTCTCCCGGAATTGTTTTCGCACTAAACAAAGATGGGCTATATTCAAAAATAGAAAAAATCACAGAAAGATATAAGAATGTGGTTTTTTCCAGCAATGCAGGAGTTCAAGTGCTACAATTTAAATCTACCATTAATAAATGGGAAGTACTTAATAATTATTATGCCGAAAATTAAATATTACTATTCCCCTTCAATAAATATTGTTCGAGATTTAAATAAAGATCTGGAATATATTTCTACGCCTAATGCAAAGCAGGTTTATACACAAATAGCCAAAAACTATACTACAGGCACACATTCTTTTAATATTGTAGGCTCTTATGGCACTGGAAAATCTTCTTTCTTATTGGCATTGGAACATCATCTGAATGGAGAAAAGGAATATTTCAGTCCATTAAATGGTAGTTTTAAGGGTGTAAAGGGCTTTGAGTTTTTACCTATTATAGGAGAATCGACTTCTCTGCTAAATTACTTTGCTACGGAATTTGGGCTAAAAAACAAAGATTACAATACACGTGATATACTCAAAAAAATAGAGGCAAACTACGCCGAAATTAGCAAATCAGGAAAAGGATGGCTTATAGCTATTGATGAGTTTGGAAAATTTCTTGAATATGCTGCTAATAATAATCCTGAAAAGGAATTGTATTTTATACAGCAACTAGCAGAGTTCGCGAACGATGATTCCAAAAATATACTTTTTGTCACAACACTTCATCAAGGATTTAACGACTATGCTATAGGTTTATCCAAAACACAACGCAATGAATGGGATAAGATTAGAGGGCGATTAAAAGAAATCACCTTTAATGAACCTGTTGAACAGTTATTGTTGTTAGCTGCTGAGCGAATTTCATCAAGACAGCAAGAGATAAAAAAAGGTAAGACCTTCAATCAACTTTTTGACAGCATTGCAGATTCGAAGACATTCCCACTCAATGACTACTTCAAAAAGTCAATAGCCGAGAAACTTCTTCCTTTCGATATTTTATCAGCTTCCATTTTAACCTCAGCATTGCAGAGATACGGGCAAAATGAACGTTCCTTATTTCAATTTGTAGATTCGAATGATTATTTAGGATTAGAAGACTTTGACACTAAAGCTAATCCTTTCTATAATATAAGTTGTGTGTACGATTATATGATGTACAACTACTATTCTACCTTGACAACGAAGCATAATCAGGATTATGGCCAATGGGCAACTATCCGCAATTCTATTGAGCGACTTGAAAGTGAACTTGTTGACTATGTAAGCGAAGGTACAAAACTAATAAAGACAATCGGACTATTAAATATCTTTGCGCCTAATTCTGGGACTATTGACAGAGATTTTTTGGTTGATTATTCAAAACTTAGTCTTGGTTTTGATAATGCTGAAGAAGTTATTGACAAACTTTCTCAGTTCAAAATAATCAGCTTTACAAAGTACGACAGACGCTATAAGTTGCTTGGAGGAACAGATTTAGACATAGACCAAGCTATTGCCGATGCAGAGATTGACGATATTGCGGACGTAGTGCCATATCTGAACAAGTATTTCGATTTCCCATATATACAAGCAAAAGAACACTTCTATAGAACAGGATGTCCTCGTTTTTTTCAGTTTAAAATAGGGGAAAAGCCATACAATGAGATTGTAGAAGATGCTGACGGCATTGTTAATCTTGTGTTTTCAGAGAAAGATATAAAGCAAGAACTGCTTCAACAATCGCAAAATTCAAACGAGCCAATTCTATACTGTCTGTATGAGAATATCAAGGATATTCGGAATACATTAATTGAGTTGGAACGTATACAATATGTAAAACGACAATATCCAAGTGATAAGGTTGCACAGCGGGAAATAGATAAAATGCTTGTTCGTTATAAAAAAACACTAAACGAACTTGTTTTCGAAGGACTTTTTGATACCAATAAAACCGTTTGGTTATGCAACGGTTCTATTGCTCATATTCAAAGCCATAAACAACTTAATAGGCGGTTGTCTGATATATGTGACTTGGCTTATCCGGCAACACCTGTTTTCCGAAATGAAATGGTCAATAAGGGCAAACTCTCCGGGGCGATGCAACCTGCACGTAGGAATTTGATTAAGGCACTAGTGTCCAACTTTAACAAGCCTAATTTAGGGTTTCCTAATGAAAAATTTCCTCCTGAAAAAACGATATATCTATCCTTGCTGAAAAATACAGGAATTCATAATGGGTATGCATTGGCAAGACCAGTAGACGAAAGTTTTAATGCTTTATGGGATGAGTGTATTCATTTTTTAGATGATGCCAAAGCTACAAGAATGGGCGTACATGTTTTAGTTGAACGACTTCAAAAGAAGCCATTGAAATTAAAGCAAGGATTCATAGACTTTTGGTTGCCTATTTTTCTGTTTATTTGCCGTGATGAATATGCACTATTTGATGAAAATGGTTATGTGCCAAGTATTGATGATGAAACCCTTGTCTTAGTAAGCAGACAACCCGATTCATTTGAGATAAAGTCATTTGATATTTCGGGTATTAAATTGGATTTATTCAACTCATATAGGTCTTTTCTAAATATTGAAGAGGCTGATACAGTCACCCATATATCCTACAATATTTCCAGATTCTCT
>CALECM010000111.1 GCA_937949745.1 uncultured Bacteroidales bacterium
TATTATGACTATTATTTCGTTGTTGATCAGTTTCGCCGCCGGTGGTTTTGTAGCCGGTAAATTAGCTGGTGCAGACGGAATTATCCATGGTTTCTTAGTATGGTCTACCACATTGATCGTAACTGTTATCCTGGTGGGTTCTTTAGCCGTAGGTACTGTTAGAGTAGCCGGAAATATGTTAGGCTCCGTGGCTTCCATGGCGGGCGATGTAGTTTCAGGTGCTGGTTCGTTTATTGAAAATTCAGGAATTGGTAACCAGGCTGAAGATCTTTTCGGCAACCTGGATTTCGACGACCGTGTCAATCAACAGGAAATGCGGCAGGATGTTCGTCGGGCGCTCAGAAGAAGCGGTGTAAAAGAATTCCAGCCGGAATACCTCGAAGGACAGTACAGGGCCGTTAGAAGGGATTTGGACAGGACTGTAAAAAAAGTGGCTGCCAATCCGATGAACGCGGAAAGCATTATTAATGGCTTTACAAACCGTTTACAAAAAAGAATAGATAATTATTCCCAGAGCGTTAACCGGGAAGATTTCGCCAAAGCCATCGCCAACAATACGGAACTGTCAAGAGCCGAAGCGGAAGAAACCGTTGATCAATATATGTATATGTTCGAACAGGGAAAAGAACAATTACAGAACCTTAACAATTCCGTTGGTGAGATCAGCCAGCAATGGGATCAGATCAAACAAGAGGCTTTGGTCGGAATAGACAAAGCCAGCAATGCGGCAGGCCGCGGAGCGCTGATCGGATTCTTCGCCATACTGATTGCAGCTGCGTTGTGCGCATGTGCCGGATATTTCGGAGCTAAAACCACTAAAGAAGGATATGAAGTATAATCTTTGAAAGATGATATATTGCAAAAGAGGTATTTTTTAATACCTCTTTTTTTGTTTTAGAAATCTGAAAGAAGCTATTTTGGAGTATTACTTTCGGAACTTCCTTCGGGAATTTCTTTTTCCCGGCGGGTTAATTTTTTAAGATGGAATTTAAGCTCGAGAAAACGGTAAACCCCAATGCAAAACAAAAG
Organism: uncultured Bacteroidales bacterium; assembly: GCA_937949745.1. GTDB lineage: Bacteria > Bacteroidota > Bacteroidia > Bacteroidales > WCHB1-69 > JAGVVH01. The sequence goes on from CALECM010000111.1 coordinate 1,030, forward strand.
CGCACTTCCCGCAAGGGAAATATAACCCAAAAAGCTCAGGTGCCGGAAACTTTCCAGTTCTATCAGGGCAATTCCTCCCAAAAGCAGATAAAGGGAAGTCCGGATATATGAAAAAAAAGTTCTTTCATTCGCCAGCTTTGTTCGCTCCATAGCCAAATGGTCACGAAGAATCATTTTTTCTTTATTGTAATATTCATCCGTAAATCTCATGAATCATAAACTTATTAAACAGGAACATCCCTTCACTGAAAAAGTTTTCAATCCGTATCCGTTTATATCCGTAGAAAATTTGTAATAAATATTAATACATTAATTTTTAAGGTAATTTTATTCCACAAAATATTTTAATTTTGTAGCATAGAACAAGTATTCCATAATTCAAAATACATTACCATCTTTAGTTAAACATAAAAAAATGATATGAAAAGAAAATTATTCTTGGGTATATTTCTGATTTTCATCTTCGTTTCCGCAGCATTCGGTCAGGAACATCATCGCATTCCTGTTTTTGATAAAGTACTTTTTTACGACGGCTATAATACGTTGGAAGCGCTGGCTGATGTCATAGAACCTGTGCCGGATCATATTACCAGATTAAGCACAAGCCTTATAACCACAAAGCTGGGGAATGAACAACTGAATCAAATCGGGGAATATCTGATAATGAACGTAGTGCTGAAAGCGGCTTGTGATAATTACGACCGGATAGGGAATGTAAACCTGGCTTTGGTACCTAAAGGACAGGAAGAATATATTCCCGGACAAACGGTCAGATTGGAACTGGGCAGGTTCATCACCCCTTTCATGAATAAAAACAGGAATCCGGATACCGTACCTTATCGTTTTGAGGTAAACCATTTAATCTCGATTCTTAAGGACCGGAGACTTAATGCCGAATATGATTTCTGGCTGGAATTAAATATCTTCGGGGTACCATACAGCGCCAATAGCCAAGTAGCCGGATGCAGCGGCCGTAATGACGTATTCTACGGTACGGTCTTTTTCGAAACGGGAAATAACCCTGTCCCGTTACAGGATGATAACGTACTGATTCCCTTATTAATGAAAGCTCCTTTCAATAATTACCAGCCGGGCGCCACAGACGTACCGGGACTTACGATTAGAAATATAGAATTCTCGGTGGGAGAAGATCTCACCAATGCCAAATTTTATCTCATTGTTTCCAGTCATGGGGCACAAACCAACGGGGAAGAATATAACCGAAGAATACATTATGTACGTTTTGACGGCGATCCTTTTCTGCACTTCAAACCCGGTCGCGCTACCTGCGAACCTTTCAGGGTATATAATACCATGCCTAACCAAATTTACGGCCTTTCGCCGAGACCGGCATCTTCGTGGCAATCTTTCAGCAACTGGTGCCCGGGAGATGTTATTGACAACAGGATCATAGATGTCGGCCCAGTAAATGCGGGAAACCATACATTAACCATAGAAGTGGAAGAAGCGGTATTTAACGGTGATAACGGTCCCGGCACCAACGGTAACATCCCGCTTTCCCTTTTTCTTTTAGGTACTACAGGGGAATATATCCACACGGATGATTATACGGTTTCACCGGAATATATTATGGTATACCCCAATCCGGCCTCTTCTTTCCTGACTATTTCGGCAAGCCATGCCATTGAATCGGTAAAATTATTTAATCCGGCTGGCCAGGTCGTATATACCGGAAATAATTCCATAGCCCGGATTGATCATCTTTCCCCGGGCATTTATTTCGTGAATATCCTTCTGGAAAATGGATATAACTCTACCCATAAGATCATTAAACGTTGAAATAAGTTGCTCGGGAAGCTTTCGGAAACCCATAAACAAACTCATGATTTTATCCGATTTTCATTATATTTGCAAATTCTTATTTAACCGGGTTTTCATAAACCCATAAATATTCTGATCATGAAAAAGCTGTTTTTAACCCTGTTATGCTTCATGGGATCATGGATTGTCCTGAACGGGCAGCCGGAATATACAATCGATCAAAAAGATCCGGGAAAGATCAGGATATCCTTGATTACTCCGGATATTAAAATCCGGGAGCACAAAACAGCGGAAGGAGTGTACAACAAGATCGAAATGGAAGGTTTTGTACCTTCCTCGGAAATAGGCCAACCGGAATTACCGGTATTCGCTAAACTACTGGAAATACCTTTATGCGATCAAGTCAGTATTAAAATTATTGATACGGAATACGATATGTATACTGTTGAAGAATCAGGAATCACGTACGATCTTTATCCGGTACAGCCGCCCGTTTCAAAATCCGATGATAGCAGGCCTGATCTTATCCGTTCGGAAGAGATTTACCGGACAAATGATTTTTATTCCCTGCCACTTGTAAATATAGAAAAAAGAGGTATTATGCGGGATCTCAACCTGGCAGCCCTGTATCTGTCTCCTGTCCAATACAATCCCGTAACCCGGCAATTAAAAATATTCCGGAATCTCGAGGTGGAGATCACTTTTGAAAACGCGGATTTTCCGGCCACTTACGAGTTGAAAAATTTACATAGTAGCCTTTCTTTTCCGGGAGCTCATCCACAAATACTCAATTCCCGTCCGGAGTACAGGGACCAGATACCGGACAGGGCTATCCGCTATCTTATTGTAGCCAACGGGATGTTCAGGGGTGAACTGGATGAATTCATAGCCTGGAAAAAAAGAAAAGGATTTATCGTGGATGTTGCCTATACGGATGATCCGCAGGTTGGGAATACCAATGTTTCCATTCAAAGTTACATACGGTCGCTTTACGACAATGCGACTATGGATAATCCCGCCCCTACTTATGTTTTGTTAGTGGGTGACGTGGAACAACTTCCTTCTTTCCAGGTGTCAGGACATGTAACGGACCTTTATTATTTTACATGGACCGCCAACGATGACCTGCCTGACTGTTATTACGGCAGGTTTTCAGCCCAAAATCAGGAACAGCTCCGGGTATTGATCGAAAAGACACTCCGTTATGAACAATATCTTCTGGAGGATAATTCATATCTGGGAGATGCCGTACTAGTGGCCGGCTCTGATCCTTACTGGTCGAGGACCCATGCCAACGGGCAGATTAATTATCTCGCCAATAATTACATCAATACCGGAAATCATTATAGTACCGTTCATAAATACCTTTACAATTCGAGTTCCCAGGCGGCTACGATCCGTTCCCGGATAGGACAAGGGGTGGGATTTGCCAACTATACGGCCCATTGCGAATCTTCCGGATGGACTGACCCGGTATTTTCCACTTCCCATATCGGCAACATGCCGGTCAATGACCGTTACGGCCTTTTCGTAGGCAACTGTTGCCAGTCCGCGGCATTCGACGAGAGTGAATGCTTTGCCGAAGCCATAGTCAGGGCTTCCCGGAAAGGCGCTTATGCCTATATAGGAGGTTCCGACCTGACTTATTGGGATGAAGATTATTACTGGACTGTCGGAAATCGCAATTCCATCACTTCTACTACTCCCCAATATAACGCACAGAATTTAGGCGCTTACGATCGTCTTTTCCATACGCACGGAGAGCCGTTCGAAGAATGGTATACTTCCAACGGATCCATTATAACAGCGGGAAACCTTGCCGTAGAATCTTCCACCTCCAATCTTAAAGATTATTACTGGGAAATATACCATTTACTTGGAGATCCGTCGGTGATGACCTATCTCTCTTTTCCATCCGAGATGGAAATCGACGTTCCATCTGACATTACGGTAGGTTCTTCGGAACTAGATGTGCAAACTGTTCCTTATGCTTACGTGGCGCTAACCTTTGAAGAAACAGTCATAGCCGCAGGTTTTACCGGCCGAAATGGAGATATTACACTTCAATTCGACCCGTTGACCGTGCCGGGAGAATATGAGGTTGCCGTATCTGCACAAAATTATGTTACCGCTTTCCATACGGTACAGGTTACCGTTACGGAAGGCCCTTATGTCAGTGTGGCCGGTTTCACCTTCAGCAACGGCACTGCACCTGAAGCGGGTTCGGAATTAATATGGGACCTGAAATTACACAACCTGGGCATCGAAACCGCAAATAATGTCAGCATAAAATTAACCGGTTCTTCCCCATTGGTAACTTTCCTGTCAGATTCTGTTTTCGTCGGGAATATAGCGGCAGACGGGGAAATTATCGAACAAAACGTTTTTTCAGTGAAACTGGATTCCCTGTTTGAAGACGGTATGAGGGCCGATTTCTGGGTAAAAGTGTATTATAATTCAGAATCCAATGTCAGAAAATTTACTTACACGTTGCTGGCCCCCAAATTTGAAAGAAGGGGGTATACGGTAAAAGAATCGGACGGAAATAACAACGGAATCATTGACCCGGGAGAAACAATCGTGATCAGTGTTTTCGATATCAATAAAGGACATATGAATCCGGGCTGGGGACATTCCGCCCTGATCAGCCGATACAGTAAAGCTACAGTGGAAAACGACCTGTTCTTAATCCACAATATTGGCATCGGCGAACTTAAGGAAGCTCATTTTACCGTACATATTGATGAGTCGGTACCGAGAAATTCGATCATTCCTTTTTATTACCGGATCAAAAAATATCCTTATGAATTATTGGATACGATATATGTAAACGTAGGTAATGAGGTGGAGAATTTTGCCGGTAATGATTTTAACTCTTTTGACTGGGTGAATGACGCCAGTAAACCCTGGATCATCACGGATGCCGAAAGTTATGACGGATCTTATTCCGCCCGTTCTCCCCGTAATCTATCCAATTATGCTTCCTCTACTTTGAAAATTACCATGGATGTGAAAATAAACGATTCCATATCTTATTACAGGAAAGTCTCCTCTGAAAACGGATGTGATTTTTTCATATTCTATATCGACGGCATTTTGCAGGAGCAGTTATCCGGGAACGAACCATGGGACAAAAGTATATTTCCCGTTGAAGCCGGAACCCGAACTTTCACTTTCGAATACAGCAAAGATTTCAGCGCATCATGGGGTGAAGACTGTGCATGGATCGATCATATCTTATTTCCCGCAACAGGTGAATTTATCTCACCCGATACAGTGGTCAATTTTCCTGACAAAGTATCGGAATATCCCGTTCCGGAAGTAACGTTATTTCCCAATCCTGCCAATTCAATTATCCACCTGCAGTCCGACCATTTCATCCAAGGTGTTGATATTATCGACTTGACAGGGAAAGTAATACAATCGGCGAATGCCGTTCATGATATGGCCACGACGGTAAATATCGCCAATCTTTCTTCGGGAATATATTTCGTAAGGATCGTATTTAACTCTCATAACTCCGTAGTAAAAAAACTAATCAAACGATAAAAATATGAAGGACACTTCCGCCGAATTCGATATTGTAGCTTCCCAGTGTACCGAACTCTTTTCCAAAAAAGCGCATGATTACGGTACAGCCTGGAGAATACTGAGAACTTCTTCCCTTACCGACCAGATCTTTATCAAGGCTCACCGTATCCGGAATATACAGGAAACAGGAATAACAAAAGTGGATGAGGGGATCATTCCGGAATTCATCGGAATAGTAAACTACTCCGTTATGGCCCTGATCCAGTTGGATATCGGCATCAACGACGCCGTTGACCCTTCCGTAACCGCCGAAGAAGCCATCTCATTATATACAAAACATCTTTCAGAGGCCAAATCCCTGATGCTCGATAAAAATCACGATTACGGAGAAGCGTGGAGAAAAATGAGGATTAGTTCCCTGACGGATATTATCCTGATGAAACTTCTGCGTATCAAACAAATTGAGGATCATCACGGCGAAACGCTCGTATCGGAGGGACTAGCCGCCAATTATTACGATATTGTAAATTATGCTATATTTGCGCTGATCAGGCTGGTGGTTGAAAACGAACAGATTTAGAATACCACATCAGCCGGCCATTAATCGAAAAAGATAATAAAAATTAAGAATTAATAATATGAAAACGAGACAGAAAGAACCAGTTTGGATAATGATCTTAAGGATCCTGCTTGCAGCCGTTTTTCTTTTTTCAGGATTTACAAAAGCCATTGATCCCGTGGCTTCAGCTATCCAATTTGAAGATTACTTCATATCTTTCGGTATGGGTTTTTTACAACCTATTTCCATGTTTTGTGCGGTAGCCATGAATATCGTGGAATTTACGCTCGGCTTTATGTTACTTTTCCGGATAAAAGTCAAATTAACTTCCCTCGCATACCTTTTATTCATGATTTTTTTCCTTATATTAACCCTTTGGCTGGCCCTGGCGGAACACCTTGAAACCAATTACGGTTACAACTTCGGTGTGGTGAAAGATTGCGGATGTTTCGGCAAAGCTGTGGAGATGTCAAATTTACAGACATTTATCAAAAATATTTTCATCATGATTCCCACCGTCATCATATTCGTGAAAAGAAAATCTATTCCGGATATACGCCTGACCGAACTTGGACAATGGTCTTTTGCCGCTGTGGGAGCTTTGGCCGTGGGTTTATTGCAGTTATATTGTTACCGCCACCTTCCGATCATTGATTTCAGCGACTGGAAAAAAGGGAATAACGTCGCAGAAGCTTTTATCGAACAACCGGCTGAAAAAGAGATGGTATTTATTTACCGTAATCCGCAGGATGGTTCTTTAATGTCGCTGACTACGGACGAATTGATGGAGATCAGCAATACCACGCCTAATTTTTACGATCAGTACGAATATGTTGACCGGAGAGACAGTATTCTAGTACCGGCCAGAATGCCCGAAATCGCGGGATTTAATATGATCGATTCTACCGGCGCCGACCACTCCTTCGAGCTCATTAACGAAAACAACGGGAATATCCTCTACTTGCTGTTTATGCCGGATCTGGATGACACCAGCCTTAAGGGATTACAGAGCGCTAACCTGAAAAGTATTATGGAAGGAGCTAAAAGAGACGGCCGGCACTTTGCCGGGATCACAAACTCTTCACAACAGGAAATTGAAATTTTTGCCGGTCAGAACCATCTGGATTTCCCTATTTATTATAATCCGATAGATCCGATAAAAGGACCTTTTATGGTGAGGGATGCCATACGTTCCAATCCGGGACTCATTATCATCGAAAGAGGTGTGGTTACCCATAAATACGCATGGAGGGATTTCCCAGCCTATAATGAAATCAGATAAAAAATCTTAAAAAATAATCATTACTTCCGGCAAACCATCATCCGTGGTTTGCCGTTTAGGTCCTGCAATAAACGGATATCCCGGAATCCCCGATTTTCCAGCATCGTGGCGATTTCTTCCTGAAAATCCTCATGGGTTTCCAGGTAAATACGCCCGTCATCCACCAGACAACGTTTTCCTGCATCGGCGATTCTGCGATAAAAAATCAGGGGATCCTGATCCGGAACTGCCAGCGCCGTAACCGGTTCAAACTTTCTGACATTGGGATGCAACCGCTTATACCGGGAAAAAGGAATATAAGGAGGATTACTAACGATCACTTCAATCTGAGAATCAAATGAGGGCAATTCCTGCAAAATATCCAAACGGCAGAAACGGACAGGAACGTTGTTTTCTTTAGCATTATGCCGTGCAACTTCCAGCGCGTCTTCCGAAAAATCCAGGGCGTATACTTCCGCTTCCGGCAAATGGACAGCGAGTGCAACGGCTATCGCGCCGCTTCCCGTTCCAATGTCTAAAATACGTAAATCATGACCGGATCGGTTATCGCGTATAATCAAATCAACCAGTTCTTCCGTTTCCGGCCTTGGTATCAATACTCCGGGATTCACCAGGAACGGCAATCCGTAAAAGGTAGTATTACCGCAAATATACTGTACGGGCTCACCATTTTTCATTCTGGATAAATCCTCTTTTAAAATCCGGGTATCAGAAGATGAAAGTATGGTTTCCGGACGGGAATAAAAGTCTGTTTTATTTATATTTAATCTATCGGATAAATATATATGCATGACAGCAATCACTTCCCTTTCATCATATAATTGACCTAAAGATGCCTTAAAAAGTTGTTTGATATGGGAATATTGCAGCGGCATCATATTGCAAAAATAAATTTTTTCGCCAAATATCAGCATATAGTGAAAGTTATTGAGAGATTTTTTTTACTTTTGCATAATGCTGATATATGTATTATCGCAGGTTAATATTGTAATAATTAGTAATATATAAATGCTTTACAATGAAAAAAATCACAAACAATGCGTCTTGGGGTAAATTATCGATCATATTTAATATCCTCATTCTCGTATTCTTCATTATCTCGATGGTCTTTTTGATGAAATTCGACAAAGTAAATTTGCAGTTTGTCGAAGCTGTTCCGGTTTATCAAAAATCCCTTGAGAATCTCCGAATTGCTGAACAACCTACCCGTGCTGACTCGGTAACTGTGGCCCATTACCAATACCGCGTCGATACCTTAAGGGCAAGACCCGTCCCGACTAACCGGAAAGACGCGCAGGCGCTTACAAGTGAAATTGAAAGGGTAAATGCTCTTCTGCAAGAAAAAATAGAAATCCGGGATCAGCATGATTCTATTGTGCAGGTTAGAAGAGCCTCTTTTTCTCCTATTGAATCAAAATACAATACCCTGGAAGAAGAAATGCTCCAATCCCGAAAGACTTTCAACATCATATTGACGATATTTATCATCTTAATGGTCGTTAAAATATTTATGTTTGCTTTCTGGAGCTATAAGAATGCCAACAATGTAAGGCAATCGGCACGTTGGGCAAAAAAAGCTACCGCACCGTTCTGGGCGTTCCTGGGGTGGTTAATACCGGTTTATAATCTTGTCAAACCATATTCTTTTACCAGTGAGTTCTGGAATGATACGGAATATCTGTTAAAAGACAGGAATATTCTTCCCGAATCTTATGATAAGAAAGACAACAACGATTTTTATATGGGTTTATGGTGGGGCTTTTTCCTAGTATCTCTTTTGGGACTGCTTTTCATTTGGGGAACTTTCTTCACAACAGGACCGCTTTTCATCAAACTCAGCCATTTCAACGTTATGCTTGTCGTAACTATTTGTTGGCTTATCTATTTAGCGCTTGAGTCATTGGTTATAATAAGATATAATCAATTAAATAAACTGATGGCGGATAATGAAAGTAAATTTCAGGATTAATTCCTGACCAATACTGATCAGGGAAAATTAGCGGTTTTATAAGTCCGGTATCCCTGATCATCATATATGAAATAAGCAGCATATGCTGTGTGCTCGGCCAGAAATTCCAATGATTTTTCTAGGCCGAGTACCATTAATGCCGTAGCCAGAGCATCGGCTGTCATACAGTCATCAGCCACAACACTAACACTTAATAACGTACTGCGTTCAGGATAACCGGTGACCGGATCGATAATATGGGTATACCGGATGCCATCCTCCTCAATATAATTACGGTAGTCTCCACTGGTAGCAACCGATCTTCCTGTTAAATCAAATACATAACTGGCTTCTGCCAGGTCATTTTTATGTTCTGTAGGTACCTGGATACCTACTTTCCAGGGTTGCCCGTTTTTAGATCCTTTTGCCGTAATCTCCCCTCCGATATCCACAACGAAATCGTGATATCCCTGATGTTCCAGGAAAGAAGAAACCTTATCCACGGCAAATCCTTTGGCAACGGCGTTAACATTCAGGGATATATTGTCGTTTTCCCTGATAATCCTGTGGTTTTCCATTGTCACTTTTTTATACCCTACCAAATTTTTAAGACTATCGATAACCACAGGATCGATATCTCCTTTTTGACCCGGACCGAAACCCCAGTACTCTACCAGTGGACCAATGGTAATATCAAAAGCGCCTCCGGTCATTTCACTTACTTCTTGCGATATCTGAAAAACCCTGGCGAAATCCGGAGTAACCACAATCTTTTCTCCACGGTTCAGGGCATTTATAAAGGATAAAGAATCAAAAACAGAGAATTGAGAAGAAATGTCGTTTAAAACCGAATCCACGCCCCTGGGAAGCAACCTGTCTTCTTCACCCATATAAATCACCGAATAGAAAGTCCCCAGCGCCATACCCTGAAAACGTTGAACCGGCACAGGGCGACAGCCTGATCCAAGTATTACCAAAATAAAAATAAAAAATCCGACCTTCATTGTTTCAAATTTTGCAGGCAAAAGTAAAAGAAAAAAAAATAAGATATAAAGAGAAAATTATGTTTAATAAAATACTATAAATAAGCTTTTTCCCTGTAGGAAAAACCGGAAAAGAAAAGTTATTGCTTAATAAAGGGGCTGATGAATCCGAAACTCACAAATTATTGTATTTTTGCACTTCGTAAAATAGTAACCATCAATCATAAACCGTTATGAAAAAAATATTGATCATCGGGGCCAGCGGACAAATCGGATCCGAACTCACTCCCCATCTCCGTAATATCTATGGTTCCGGTAACGTTATCGCGAGCGACTATATTTACCCTTTGAACGAGGCTTTATCCGAAGGAGGGCCTTCCTGTAAAATCGATGCTACCAATGCCCGTGAAATCGCTGATGCGGTTAAGAAATATGAGATTGATACCATTTTCAACCTGGCTGCCATTTTATCCGCAAAAGCGGAAGAAAACCCCAAATCAGGCTGGGATATCGGAGTCGGAGCCTTATTCAATTGCCTTGAGGTAGCCCGGGAATATAAAACAGCCCTTTTCACTCCCAGTTCTATCGGCGCTTTCGGACCGGAAACTCCGCGGGATCATACGCCGCAGGATACGATCCAACGTCCTAAGACCATATACGGGGTAACCAAAGTAACCGGCGAATTATTGAGCGATTATTATTTCAAACGTTTCGGAGTGGATACCCGGTCGGTACGTTATCCCGGGATCATTTCCAATGTTACTTTGCCCGGCGGCGGTACTACGGATTATGCCGTGGAAATCTATTACGCGGCTGTGAAAGGAGAAAAATTCCAATGTCCGTTACAACCCGGCACATTCCTGGATATGATGTATATGCCGGACGCTTTGAATGCCGTGGTAGACCTGATGGAGGCGGATCCTGATAAACTGATCCACCGTAATTCCTTCAATATCGCTTCCATGAGTTTCGACCCCGATATGATTTACCATGAGATCAAAAAACATTATCCGGAATTTGTCATGGAATATAAAATAGACGAAACCCGTCAGCAAATTGCAGATTCCTGGCCCAATTCCATGGACGACAGTTGTGCACGCGAAGAATGGGGATGGAATCCTGCTTTTGATCTTTCCTCCATGACTGAAGATATGATCAAAGAACTGGTGAAGAAACTAAAACCATAAATAAAGTATAGACGGGTAAAAGACCGGCAGATCAATCTATTTACGATCAACAGTCGGCGGAAATCATATTTATCAGCAATAATATAACAATTCAAATATAGTAACATCATGTACCAAAAATTCCAATCCCATTTAAAAAAAGAACTATCCGATATAGAAAATGCCGGATTATATAAAAATGAAAGAATAATAGTATCTCCGCAAGGTGCTGAGATCACATTACAGGACGGTAAGAAAGTACTGAATTTCTGCGCCAACAATTATCTGGGATTAGCCAATAATCCCCAATTGATCGAAGCCGCAAAAAAAGCAATGGATACCCATGGTTATGGAATGGCTTCCGTCAGGTTCATTTGCGGATGTTCCGATCTTCATAAAAAACTGGAACAAAAAATCGCCGAATTTTTCGGTACTGAAGATACTATATTATATGCCGCGTGTTTCGATGCCAACGGAGGTGTATTCGAACCCTTATTAACCGAAGAGGATGCCATTATTTCCGATTCTCTTAATCACGCTTCTATCATTGACGGTGTCCGTTTATGTAAAGCCGTACGTTATCGTTATGCCAACGCCGATATGGCAGATCTGGAAAAACAGTTACAGGCTGCCCAGGCTCAACGTTTCCGCCTGATCGTAACCGACGGGGTATTCTCTATGGACGGAAATGTGGCGCCGTTGGATAAGATCTTGCAATTAGCGGAAAAATATGATGCCATGGTTATGGTGGACGAATCTCATTCGGCCGGTGTTGTAGGTAAAACGGGAAGAGGGGTAACGGAACAATTTGACGCAAGGGGAAAAGTAGAAATCCTGACCGGAACACTGGGCAAAGCATTCGGTGGCGCCATCGGAGGATTCACTACCGGTAAAAAAGAAATCATCGACCTTTTAAGGCAACGTTCACGCCCGTATTTATTTTCCAACTCCATTCCTCCCATGGTAGCAGCAGCCGGAGTAAAAATGGTGGAATTAATGTCTGAAACGAATGAATTACAGGACAAATTACACGCCAATACCGAATATTTCATTGAAAAAATGCAACAGATCGGTTTCGATATCAAACCCACACAATCCGCTATTTGCGCGGTTATGCTCTATGATGCCAAATTATCACAGGTTATGGCAGCCAAATTACAGGAAGAAGGTATTTACGTAACCGGTTTTTATTATCCGGTAGTTCCTAAAGACCAGGCCCGTATCAGGGTACAAATTTCGGCCGCCCATGACCGGGAACACCTGGATCGTTGCATCACTGCTTTCACCAAAGTAGGTAAAGAATTAGGGGTTATCAAATAAAATTGTTTTTCTGGTTATCATACATAATATTTTAATACTTTTGTCAAACATAATAATGCTCACCTGTAAGCGTTAAAGTGTTGTTTATTATAAATTTATAGATATGTATGGTGTAAATTTACCATGTTATTTTTTCAATTTTGGATCTTTTCTGAAACTTTATTTTAAATAAATTATGTCAACACAAAAACAAATCTTAGAGAAAGACAGTGTAGTGGTGAAATTTGCCGGAGACTCAGGGGATGGTATGCAACTTTCGGGCACACTGTTTTCCGATGCTGCGGCCCTGGCAGGAAATGATATTGCCACATTTCCTGATTATCCGGCTGAAATCCGCGCTCCGCATAATACTATCGCAGGAGTATCCGGTTTTCAGGTTCACATTGGTAAAGAGACCCGTACTATCGGTGACCTTTGTGACGTACTGATCGCCATGAATCCCGCTTCATTACAGGCCAATCTTAAATGGGTGAAAAAAGGAGGACTTATTTTAGTGGACGGAGATGCTTTTGATGATCCTGCATTAAAAAAGGCAGGTTGTACCACTAATCCGCTGGAAGACGGTTCTTTGAGTTCCTACCGGGTTGTGAGTCCGCCGATCACTACCATGGCCAAAGAAACGGCCACGGCACTGGGTATGGATAATAAAAGCGCAGCCAGAACCAAGAATATGTTCTGTCTCGGAATGATCTATTTTGCTTTCAACTTTGATTTGGCTACTCCTTTTAAGTTATTGGACAAACGATTCGCCAAGAAAATGGATCTGGCCCTGGTCAATAAGCAGGTCATGCAAAAAGGGTATGATTTTGCCGAAACCATGGAAATCTTCCAGACCACTTATCATATCGCGACGGTAGAACTCCCAAAAGGAAAATACAGGAATATTACCGGTAACATCGCAACTGCCTGGGGATTACTGGCAGCCTCCGAACGTTCCGGCCATAAACTTTTTTTAGGCTCTTATCCTATCACTCCGGCAACGGAAATATTATGCGAATTAGCCCGATACAAATCTCTTTCAGCCAAGGTATTCCAGGCGGAAGACGAAATCGCGGGCATCTGTTCGGCCATCGGTGCTTCTTACGCAGGCGCCATGGCGTGTACGACGACTTCCGGTCCCGGACTTTCACTGAAAGCCGAAGCGCTGGGATTAGCCGTCATAACCGAATTACCTTTAGTAGTAGTGGACGTACAAAGAGGTGGACCTTCAACCGGTCTGCCCACCAAATCGGAACAGGCCGATCTCAATATCGCGCTTTACGGAAGGAACGGGGAAGCCCCTTGTATCGTTATCGCAGCAGCTTCTCCCGGCGATTGTTTTTACCAGGCCTATAATGCCGCTAAGTTATCCATGGAAAGTATGACTCCCTGTATTTTGTTGACCGACGGTTATATCGGACAGGGTAGTGAGCTTTTCCGCATCCCTAAAGTAGCGGATCTTCCGGAAATCAATCCTCCGGTTGCCAAAGCTAATGATCCCGATTACAAACCCTACCGCAGGGATCCCGAAACATTGACAAGACAATGGGCCATTCCCGGAACAGAAGGTTTGAGGCACCGGATCGGCGGCCTTGAAAAAACAGATATTTTCGGTAATGTATCCACGGAACCGCTGAACCATGAGAAAATGGTGTATTACAGGAATGAGAAAATACAACGGCTGGCATCTAAAATACCGTTACAAACCGTAGCCGGCGAACAGGAAGGCGATCTTCTTGTGGTTAGCTGGGGCGGTACCAAAGGGCAGGTTTGTGTAGCAGCCAGGGAAGTAAGGAATACAGGTAAGAAAATCGGCCATGCCCATTTCTCCTATATCATGCCTCTTCCTTCCAATACAGCGGAAATATTTTCCAGGTATAAAAAGATTCTGGTATGTGAACTTAACAGCGGCCAGTTCGCCGGTTATTTACGTACTAAATATCCTCAATTCGAATACCTTCAATATAATAAAGTTCAGGGACTTCCTTTTACAGTTGAAGAATTAACCCAGGAAATTAATAAACATTTATAAGGAGAAGCGGCCATGATAGAAAAAACAACAGAAAAACTGACAAAAGAAGATTTTGCAAGTGACCAGATGGTAAAATGGTGCCCCGGTTGCGGCGACCATGCTATCCTGTCTGCTATTGAAAATGTATTTCCCCAAATCGGATATAAAAAAGAAAAATTCTGTGTGGTTTCCGGTATCGGTTGCTCCTCACGTTTACCTTATTATCTGAATACATACGGAATACACGGTATCCACGGTAGAGCCAATGCTATTGCTACCGGAGTGAGACTTTTCAACCGGAACCTCAGCGTATGGATCGCTACCGGGGACGGTGATTCCCTGGCTATAGGAGGAAATCATTTCATACACATTATCCGCCGGAACCTGGACGTAAATATTTTGTTATTCAATAATGAAATTTACGGATTAACCAAAGGCCAATATTCTCCGACTTCGCCTATGGGCAAAGTGACTAAATCTTCTCCACAGGGAACTATCGAGCATCCGTTCATCGTAGGAGAGTTGGTACTGGGAGCCCAGGGTACTTTTTTCGCACGCGTGATTGATACCCATCCTAAATTTATCAGCGAAGTATTACTGGAAGCGGCCAAACATGACGGGACTTCCGTAGTGGAAATGCTTCAAAATTGCGTGATATTTAACGACGGAGCACACAAATACATTACCGACAAAGATCAAAGGGAAGACCGCCAGCTAATCCTGAGACAGGGTCAGCCGATGATCTTCGGAAAAGAGAAAAACAAGGGGATTATCATGGGACAGGATGGTTTGGAAGTAGTTACGATCGGGGAGAACGGCATTACCGAAGCGGATATACTCGTGCACGACATGACCCGCAAAGATCCGGGCATTCACCTGATGCTGGCCAAAATGAAACCGCCCCATTACCCCATAGCATTGGGTGTAATCCGGTCGGCCGACGCCGCCACTTACGACCAGTTGTTAGAAGACCAGATAGCTACACATAAGGAATCTTGTCCGATACATACGGTGGATGATCTGCTCAACAGCGGGGACACCTGGGATATCTAAGAAATAATATTTGATAAAAGGGTTGCTTCGGCAGCCCTTTTTTATTGATATACGGTTATCAGTATCCAATTGAGAAATACCTTAATTCCGGTCTATCCTTTCACATATTCTATTTTTCTCATGGAGCGAATTATTTGGAAGAATTACCGCTTCTTTTTACCT
The DNA here is from genome assembly GCA_937949745.1 of uncultured Bacteroidales bacterium. Classification (GTDB taxonomy): domain Bacteria; phylum Bacteroidota; class Bacteroidia; order Bacteroidales; family WCHB1-69; genus JAGVVH01. Next base: position 16,806 of record CALECM010000111.1, read on the forward strand.
GCTATGATCTCTCCAATAACTTTTGTAAATCCTTCACCCCAGCCGAATGAATACCAGATCACCTGCCTGGTCTTCATATCTATGAGATATAATTGAGGATAGCCTGAACGGGATTCACCCATTTTTCTTGATAATTCAAAAATCTCCTCACTGCCGAAGGCGCAGGCAACTTCGCTTTTCAGATTAAGATTTTTAACTACCCGGCTCATTTTGGCGGTATCTTTATCGAAGACATTGATACTGACCATTTTGAGTAAAGATTCATCATAAACCGTATCGATGGAAGCCAATTCACGCATGGACAGTCTGCAAGGATGGCAACTGCTATACCACAAATCAATAAATAAAAAACGGGACTTTATACTGTCGGAATAGATCGTATCACCCGACAGGGAAAGGAACTTCCATTCCGGCATGAAGAAAACAGTATCTTTCCCTTTATTAACCTCTTGCACCCATGCACCTGCGTTCTGAGCCATCAGAACGGCAATGGAATCACGAAAAACAGAATCCTTTTTGGCGTGTACAACAGCACATTGCAGCTCATATCCTTTTCTTAATTCTTCATACTTGAAATTGATCGTATCCAAAATATCCGGATGGATATAGTCGTAAAGATAGTCCTCCAAAATATCTATTTTGTTGTAGTAGGTCTCCAGATTAAAGTAAATTCCCGAATATTCTTCCTGTACCCAATGAAATGTTTTCCTGTCAAATTCCCATTCTCCAAAACTATTCGATACAATGTCATCATTTGGATATGTTATTTTATATCTGATATTTTTTTTGTTAATTTTTGGAGGAATACGTTTAAATACGCAATTTTTTAATATTTCTGAAGAAAAACCGTAGGGAGCCTGATAAGAAAAAGCGCTTCTAAAATCTGTATTGTCTTTTGCATCGCTAATGTCATCCGCATATCGGTATTTAGCATAATCATATTTTGTATCTGTAAAAAACACGGCAAGGGTATGGGCTAATTTACAATAAAGATTTGAAGAAAGTGGACCTGTTTGTTGATATGATAAATAAGCAAGATTTTTAGGGGTTGAGATAAAAAAAGCCTCTTCAGTATGTATATCCGGCGGATCGTCATCATATATGTAAATTTCTTGTAACTTCACAAATCCTGATTCTATTTTGCTCTGTTTTTCTACAAATTTGCGTATTAGTTTGGGAGTTTGTCCAAAAGAGGAATATATACTAAAAAAAATAGTAAGCAACATGAGGTTCCTTACTATAAAGGATGCCTTTTTATTATTTATACGTGATTTCATTTACTGTTATGGTATTACTTTTAATCAGATAAGTACTTCCAAGAAATGTCATTTCGACGGAGCCTGTAATTGCACCGGTACTTGCCTTACAATTTTTACAACAATCTTTGGGTTGACATTCTTTTTTGCCGTCCTTTGGGTTAATTTCTTCTTTGCATTTTTTACTATCACATTCGGAAAGCCATTCCCAGCATGTGCAGATCACATCGACTCTTCCCGAATCACCCGGTCGGGCTTTTTCATCATTAACCGGTTCGAATTTTACCGGTTTGTTGCCGTCTAAAGGAACTAACCAGTAAACGCCATCGCTGGGAATTTCCAACGTATATTTCCCGTCTTCCGTGAACGTTTTTAAGTCGAGTTCTTCCGATACCATGAGCCGATCGTTTGTTCAGGGTCATGGTCAACATTTTCAATCGTAAATTGGGCATTGTCGTTTGCATCCCGGGAAACAGATACCCGTACACAGGTTCCATCGTAATTTTTGGTGAAGAATTCCTTCTCTTTTTTGAGGCTTTTTTCAACGCCATATTGGAAAGCGCTTACAGCATCTTCTTTGTTACAGGCATGAAGAATGACCGCAATGGTTATTAAGGCTACAGCCATTATGGCGGTAAGTAATTTTATATTTGTTTTTTGCATAAATATAGTTTTTAAAATTTTTGAGGGGTTTTTACCTTCACATCATCCGCATTCCACTTCTCAGCAAAATGCTTATTCGATTGGCCGGTTACCACGCGCTATTTTTTAATGTATGGTTAATGGCAACTTTTTATACTGTTTTCAATTTAAAGAACATGCCTTAATGGTGCAAAATAGAAATCAGGAGACAGGATAAAAACTCTATTGTTTTATTTCACTGCTGGAGCCATCTTTTAACGCATCCGCCACAGGCACACGATGGCGGATGCTAAGCAGAGCCAGGCTTGTTTTGCATAGCCAGTATATATTTAAAGTTATCATGACTTGTTTAAAGTTTTGATTGGGATAAAAAGAATATTTGATAAAACCCAAAATTTTTACAAATATAATTTATTTAAAATAACATTTTATACTTGAATTAAAAAAATGAAGATTTGGAAAGTTTTACTTATGCAAATATTCGCTTCATCAGGACAAAAAGAGCTAAATATATTATCCTCTGTGACCATATTTTTTGTCATTTTTACATAAAAAGCAGCCTATAAAAAAGACTTCAAAATACGGTAAAAGGGATAAAAGTTATTCTGAAAAAGATGTGAACATTACCTTCCGGTAAACTAAAAAACATTTAAAAAATTGATGTAAATTTGTATTCTTAATATAAATATCTTTATGAGAAAGACTGCTATTGTCCTATTCCTGATCCTCTCCTGTGTGATTTGCAAAGCATGCGGGAATAAGGATATAAAACCCGTTAATAATGGACTGTCTTCCGCTGAAGATGAAAAAATTATGATGGGTGCGGAAAGATTCTCCGAATACCTTCCTCTCCTCACCAATAAAAAAATCGGGATCTGTGCCAACCAAACTTCCCGGATAGGGAAAACCCATCTTGTGGATACCCTGATAAGCTTGGGAGTTAACGTGGTCAAGATATATTGCCCTGAGCATGGTTTTCGCGGGGAAGCAGAAGCCGGTGCACTGATCTCTTCTTCCACGGATACCAAAACCGGTCTGCCTATCATTTCCCTTTATGGTAATAATAAGAAACCTACTCCCGAACAAATGAAGGGTATCGATATTCTCATCTTCGATATCCAGGACGTGGGATGTCGCTTTTATACCTACATTTCAACTTTGCATTACATTATGGAAAGCGGGGCTGAAAACAATGTGGAGATCATGGTATTCGACCGTCCGAATCCCAATGGATATTTTGTGGATGGTCCCGTATTGGATATGAAATATAAATCTTTTGTAGGAATGCATCCTGTACCGGTAGTTCACGGCATGACGATCGGAGAGTATGCCCGAATGATCAACGGCGAGGGATGGCTGTCCAATAAAGCGAAAGCCCAACTTCATATTGTGACGATGGAAAATTATACCCATAATTCCCGTTATTCCCTTCCCTACCCTCCTTCCCCTAACCTGCAAACCGACGAGGCGATCTATCTTTATCCCTCTTTATGTTTTTTCGAGGGGACCGCTGTAAGCCTTGGAAGAGGAACTCCATTGCCTTTCCAGGTATACGGACATCCTTCCTTGACTGACGGGGATTATTATTTCACCCCTGTTCCAATTAAAGGAATATCGGAAAATCCGCCGCAAAAAGGGAAGAAGTGCAGGGGATATAATCTTACGGAGGAAGCGAATAAAAATCTTTCCGGCAGCAACCGTGTTTCTCTTAGCTATCTTATTAACGCCTATACTCACTTCCCAAAAAACGAAACCTTCTTTACCAGTCCTGATTTCTTCGACAAACTCGCCGGGACTCATAATTTAAGGGAGCAGATTACCCGGAATGTTCCGGAAGAGGCTATTTACCAGAGCTGGCAATCCGGACTGGATAAATTTAAGGTTACAAGGAAGCAATATTTACTTTATCCTGATTTTGAATAATGCTGGAATTTATAAAAAATATTGATCTGGAATTTTTCCTGTTCCTTAACGGGTTACATGCCGATTGGGCCGATACTTTTTTCTATATCATAACCAATACTTTTTTCTGGATTCCCTTATATTTACTGGTAACCGGATTGATCATCGCACGTTGGAAAAAAAAATCCGTCATCATTCTTTTATTCATGGTCCTTACGGTTTTTTTCACGGACCAAAGTTGCAATTTCCTGAAAAGAACTATAAAACGTCTGCGCCCAAGTCATGATGTGGAGTTAGCGGAAAAAATCCACCTGGTGACCAAACCTGACGGGGATTTTTACCGGGGCGGCCGTTTTAGCTTCCCCTCCGGTCATGCCGCCAATTCCGTGATCCTGGTCTATTTCTTTGGATTTTTTGTTCGTACCCGTAAGAAATGGCCCCTGATATTGATGATGTTATGGCCTCTATTATTTTCATACAGCCGGATATACCTGGGCGTTCATTACCCGTTCGACATATTGGCCGGTTTTATATTGGGTTCGTGCTTGAGTCTCCTGTTCATCTTTATTACCATGAAGATTATCCGACCCACACCAAAAGAAGAAAATTACTCCTGCACTATTAATTGAGAATCAAACCCTTAATCCGCAAAACAAAAAATTAAACGGCAAGATTCAACATAACATCCATTTCTTTGTTGTAAAATTAACAAAAAAGAAATTTATTATTTTATTAGGAATAGATTGTAATTAGTTATAGTAAATCCTAATTTAATGCTGATGAAAGCATGAAAAAAAATTATTATCACGATAAAGTGGTGGTTATTACCGGAGCTTCATCCGGAATAGGGAAATCAATGGCATTGGAATTCGCACGGCGTGGTGCCAGTGTGGTATTGGGAGCAAGAACAGAAAAGAGATTACTGGAGGTTGTGGATGAGATTAAATCTTTTGGTGGCGAAGCTATTCATTGCGTAATGGACGTAACACAGGAAAATCTATGTAAATCATTAGTTGACACGGCTATTTCCGTTTTCGGAAGGATCGATATATTTATTTGTAATGCCGGAATCTCCATGAGAGCCAATTTTAATGAGGTAGAACTTGATGTTTTACACCGTTTAATGAATGTCAATTTTTGGGGCACGGTTAATTGCACCAAATATGCCCTTCCCTACCTGATCCAAACCAAAGGAGCATTGGTAGGTGTATCTTCTGTAGCCGGCATCCACGGTCTGCCGGGAAGAACGGGATATTCGGCTTCCAAATTTGCCATGACCGGATTCCTGGAAACCATCCGTATCGAAAATATGAAAAATAATGTACATGTTATGATCGCCATTCCGGGATTCACCTCTTCCAATATTAGATATACTGCGCTAACGGCCAACGGTTCCCCGCAAGGTGAAAGCCCGAGGAACGAAAAGAGAATGATGAGTTCGGAAGTTGCGGCTAAATATATTGCGGAAGGACTTATCAAGAACAAACAATACCTGATGCTTGACTTTGAAGGAAAAGCCACTTCCTTCCTGAAAAAATTCAACACTTCGTTACTGGATAGATTATTTTATGTCTCTATGTCCAAAGAACCTAACGCACCGGTAAATTAATATGGTAAAAAACGATTTAGTTATTAAAGAAGTCCTGGAACCGAAAGATATCCGGGCTTTTATCAAATTTCCACGTCAGTTATATAAAAATTCACCTTATTACGTACCTCCGTTGGAGTCGGACGAATATACCATTATTACCGGACATCCGGCCCTCTCGTTTTGCACATTACGTTTGTGGATGGCTTACCGGAACGGGGAAATTGTGGGAAGAATAGCCGGTCTCATTAATCACCGGCACAATGAATTGAAAAACCAGAAACGGATAAGGTTCGGATGGTTCGATACGATCGATGATTTTGCCGTAGCCGAAGCGTTATTCAATACTGTGGAAGAATGGGGAAAAAAGGAAAAATTGGAAGAAATTGCAGGTCCCTCCCGGTTCTCAAACATGGAAAAACAGGGTATGCTGGTAGACGGATTTGATTTCACCCCTTGCATTTCATGCGACTATAACTATCCCTATTACCCGCAATATGTGGAAAGACTGGGTTTCACCAAAGATGTGGATTACCTCCAATTCCGGGGCGCTGTAAAACCCATCCCGCCACGAATCGAGAACCTTAATAAAAATTTACTGGAGAGATATAATATAAGGATAAAAGAATTCAGGAATAAAAAAGAAATGAAAACTTATGCCAGGGATTTCTTTTACGCTTTAAATCAGACATTCACGGATATCTATAACTTTATACCCCTCACAGAACCTGAAATTGATTACCTGATCAAAACCAATTTCACTTTCGCCAGAAAAGATATGGTATGCATACTTGTCGATGAAAATGACCACATTGTAGGTTTCAGCTTCTGTCTGCCTTCTTTGAGTAAAGCATTCCGGAAAGCAAACGGAAAACTTTTCCCTACCGGTTGGTATCATATCATGAAGGCGATCCGGAAAAACGATGTGGTAGACATGTACCTCACAGGTGTTTTGCCCGAATGGGTTCACCGGGGTATTCATGGCCTGTATCATTTTAAATTACATGAAACTTTCCTTAAAGAGGGATTCCAGTATGCCATTACCAATCAGGAACTGGAAAATAACAGCGTGACCAAAGTCTGGAAAAAATACGACGGGGAACCTGTAACCCGGAGGCGGTGCTATATTAAATCTCTCAATTAAGAATTTACGACCCGATTCTTTCACTTTTTTCCACGGATATAACTCTTTATTAAATTGTAACATACAATTTCAATATTATTATTTTCTTACAATATCTTGATCTGATTAACGTTTTTTAATAGCTTTATTACTAAATTAACCAGATCATGAAAGATATGCTTCTCATAGCCGGACCATGTGCCGCGGAAAATGAGGAACAATTATGGAATACTGCCCTTCAGCTTGATGACCAATCGAATAAAAACGATTATAGGTTAAGTTATTTCCGTGCCGGCATTTGGAAACCGAGAAGTAATCCCAATGAATTTACGGGTGCCGGGATTGAAGCGTTACCCTGGTTATCCGAAATCCAGAAAAAATTTGGTTTTAAAGTATGTGTCGAAGTTGCCAAACCCGAACATCTCGATTATTGTGAACAATATGATATCAAAACGGTTTGGGTCGGATCCCGTACAACCGTAAATCCTTTTATCGTGGAAGAACTCGCGGAAAACTCTAAAGGTCGAGGTTTCAGCGTGATGGTTAAAAACCCGATGATCCCGGACCTTAAGCTATGGCGGGGGTCCATCGAGAGATTCAGGAAAGCGGGTGTTGAAAACATAATGGCTGTTCACCGGGGTGTTCCGGAACAGAATGAAAATATCCTGAGAAATACGCCTCTGTGGGAAATGCCGGTGGAATTGAAGGTGCAGCTTCCCGAAATTCCCCTGATATGCGATGTTTCCCATATTGCCGGAGACAAAAATTATCTCGGTCAGATATCACAGATCGCACTCGATTTCGGTTTTAACGGACTTATGATCGAAACCCATTATCGCCCTGAAATAGCCCTGAGCGACGCGCGTCAGCAAATCACTCCGTCAGAGTTGACCACTCTTTTACAAAACCTGAAAGTGAGGGATGGTATCGATTCCACCGACCTGCTTCTTCTCAAGCAGCGAAACATGATCGAACATATCGATAACCAGATCAGCCTACTCCTAAAAAAGCGGATGCATATCGTGGACCATATAGCACAGATTAAATCCGATCACAATATGCCTATCGTGGATCCGGTGCAATTTAATAAAGTGATCGAACGTTATAACCGGAATACCGATGACGATGACGACTACATAGAATTTATTACTAAATACTTAGAACTCCTACACCAAAGTTCTATACAAAGACAGCGAAGACATGAATAACAATCCCATATACAACACCGAAAACCAGAACTTATACCAAGAACCTTATTCCGATAACACCC
>CALECM010000112.1 GCA_937949745.1 uncultured Bacteroidales bacterium
GGATCTTTAAAAAAGCAATGAAATAGAATTGTGAGATTCTTTAGTGTGTTCAGAAAGACATTGAATGAAATGATTCAGAAGTTTTTTATCCGTAGCCTTCGACGGGCTTAGCCAACAGGGAAAAATCTACTCTTGATGTCTTCCTGAGCGAAGCGAAGGATCTTAAAAAGCAATGAATTCTTCACTGCGTTCAGAATGACATTGAATGATAAATGTTTCAAAAGGTTTTCTATCCGTAGCGTCGAAAGGCTAAGCCAACAATCCGGAATAGATTTACCGTATACTTCCAAACGGAATTAGGGAGATATGTATACCGAACACCATAGCCGGGCCCGTCGAAGATACCGGAGGTACCCGGGATTTTTCATCTATATTTGCCGCATATTAATTTATCAAAATAAAGATGTACGATGTTATCGTGATAGGCGCGGGTCCGGCGGGATGCAGCAGTGCGAAAAGAATAGCCGGTAAAGGTTACAAAGTATTATTGGTCGAAAGGAAAAAACTGCCGCGGGAAAAACCGTGTTCCGGTATTCTGATCCGGAAATCTATGGAATTAGTGAAAAAATACTTCGGGACTTACCCGCCGGAAATAGTTTTTTCCTCGCCGCATGAAAACCGGGGAATGGTCTTTACAACTTATGAAGGAAAAGAATACCGGTTTGAAGACAAGGGACTTAACATTCGTCGTGATTTGCTTGACCATTGGCTGACGGTAAAAGCCGGTGAATCCGGTACCGTGATCAAGAGTTCCACAATCGCCTTATCCTGCCATGAGCAGCAGGAATATGTCGAAGTTGTATTAAAAAAAGGAACATTATATACGGAAAAAGCCCGCTATGTAATTATTTGCGATGGCGCCGCCGGTCCGTTGAAACGTAAACTATTCCCTTCAACTGCTGACAACATATTCACCTATCAGGCATTTTGCCGGGGAAATATTTCTCTGGATCCGCATTATTTTTATGCATACCTGCAACCCGGATTTTCCGAATACGACGCCTGGTTCAATGTCAAAGACGATCATCTCATTTTCGGGGTAGCGGTAAGAGATCCCCGAACAGCAAAAACGTATCATGGGAAGTTCCTGGAATATATGAAAAAACAATATGCCGCCGCCATAGAAAAAATTACCAAAACCGAATCATGGGTAATGCCCCGGATCCGCCCGGGATGCCCTGTTGACTATGGAGAAGGCCGTATTCTTCTGGCGGGAGAGACCGCCGGATTCCTTAATCCTATGGGAGAAGGCATCTCGTGTGCTTTGGAAAGCGGTTATGAAGCGGCCAATACGATTATCTGTGCTTTAGATAATCCGGGAACAGTTTCTCCGTCATCTTTATATAAAGAAAAAACCTCATCTATTCAGGAATATATGTTAAGGCAATGGCGGTTTGTAGGACACATGTCTCCGTTTTTCGAGATGATGAAATAAAAAGCCCATGGACCCAATGAACTGTTGGAGGAGGATTTTGTTATTCCGTGACGTTTAAGCGGACAATCATGATACCGGCAAAGGAAATAGTTTCTTGCAATAAGTATGAAAAATGAGATCGAATCAAAAGAGATAAATACGTCGAGAGGACTAGCCGTACTTTGCACGGCAGCTTTCCTGGTTCCTTTCATGGGATCAGCCATTAATCTGGCTTTACCCGAGATAAGCATGGCTTTCTCCATGAAAGCCGTAACCCTGACCTGGATGGCCACAGCCTACCTTATCTCTACGGCCGTTTTTCAAATTCCATTCGCACGGGTAGCAGATCTGCTGGGACGAAAAAAGATCTTTCTGCTGGGTGTGTTTATTTTTTCTCTTTGTACTTTATTATGCGGATTCGCCGTTTCCGGAACATTTTTAATTACATTACGTTTCCTGTCGGGTATCGGCAGCGCCATGATGTTCGGTACCAATATCGCGATCATCACCTCCATGTTCCCGCCTGATAAAAGGGGAAAAGCCCTGGGGATCAATTCCGCTGTGGTATATGCGGCTTTAGCCGCCGGTCCATTCCTGGGTGGAATGCTTACCCATTACCTGGGCTGGCAGAGTATATTTTTCACCTGCGCCGCTGTGGGACTGGTAGTATTGATCGGTTCCCATTTTTTCCTGAAAGGGGAATGGATTGAATCCAAAGGAGAGAAATTCGACTGGCCGGGAAGTATTCTGTATGGAGTGGGACTGGCAACCTTAATCTACGGATTTTCCAATTTGCCGCATCTTCCTGGCGTCATATGTTTATGTAGCGGTATCCTGATCCTCCTCTTTTTTATTTACTATGAAAATAAAAGTACCTATCCGGTATTTAACGTGAAGTTATTCAGCGGAAACCGGGTATTCACCCTTTCCTCCCTGGCTGCCCTGATCAATTACGCCGCTACTTCGGCCATCGCTTTCATGCTCAGTCTGTACCTGCAATATATCAGAGGCCTGGACGCCAGTCACGCGGGTATTATCCTGATCTCGCAGGCCTGTGTACAATCCGCATTTTCATTGATCGCGGGCGCCCTCTCCAACCGGTATTCTCCCTCGCGGATGGCTACCTGGGGAATGGGCATCATCGTGGCGGGCATTTTCGGACTGATCTTTCTCGATACGGATACCTCCTACTGGATCATCGTTTTACTTCTGGTATTATTGGGAGTCGGTTTCGGTATTTTCTCGTCGCCGAACACCAATGTGATCATGAGTTCCGTTAAAAAACAATATTATTCCCAGGCTTCCGCCACGACCGGCACGATGCGTCTTACGGGACAGGCTTTCAGTATGGGAATTGCCGGTATGGCTATTTCTTTTTATGTAGGCAACCGGAACATTACGCCGGATCTTCATCCCGCTTTTATGCAAAGTATGAAAATGACTTTCATCATTTTCGTTTTTCTTTGTCTTATCGGAGTATATGCTTCTTCCGTCAGGAACAGAAAATCTAAAAAGATACGGGAAATCGAAGCATGAAGGATTAGGGTTTCAGAAAATATCCCGAATATCTAATATACATTACAGAATAAGAATATTATGAGGATTGCATAAATACCCTTGTAAGTTTCACAGATTCAACCATGACATTTCCGGTAGGTGCGTCACATCACAGTTAAATTAAAAATATTCCACGGCTTTACATAATACCCAAAAGACCGGCAATCGGATCTCCACTCATCAGGTCTTCTTTAAAAAAGATATGAATACCGAAAGCTTTTGCCCGCTGGCAATAATAATTTGTCATCTTTAATTCGGAATCCAGCGTAAATATAGAACTTCGGGAATATAAACCCAGGTTATTCTGTAAGGCGGTCGATTTATATATGGTGAGCGGTATAATATTTTCTTCCCTCTCTTCGGATTCATAATAAAGTGACGTTTTGCATTCAATGGTATATAGAAGTCCGTCGTGAACCATCATCACATCGAATTCATTTTCCGCACCTTCCCTTTTGATGGATATTCCCGCTTTGAGGTTTTCTCCGGGATTGAGTTCATTACGCAGACGGTAATAGACATAATCTTCGAACCAATTACCGGTAAGATACCTTACTTCATACTTATTGAGAATATTTTTTTCGGGATCCTGAAACGGAAAATCTATTTCCTTCAACCAGGTTTCCAAACCGGGAATAAGCCGTACGGGAAGCTTTTTATTCCTGTACTTCTGCAATTCCGTCAATATCGGATCATAGTATTTCATATCAATATGGGTATACCAGTCGAAAAAAACGGAAGTATAACTTTGGGTGATACGGGTTTTCCTCTTCTCTTTCCGGGTCTCTTTCATTTCAAAACCGTAACCGCATAAATATTCGGATAGGGTAACAGGGTGTTTTATTTCATATTCCTTCTCTCTTTTTCTCGGGAAAAGCTGAATCCTTTTTTCGCTTCCGCCCGCCATATAATATATTTCGGCACCCCACTCCTTAAAAAAATCCATGGCTGTAAGGGAAGTGACTTTAGTCCCGCCCGAAACATTGACCCATATCTTTTCATACCCGTCATAATCAACTTCTTCCAAACGATCACGAATATGACGTACCGAAAAAGGATCTATATATTTAAGTGTTACGTTTTCTTCGGGTAAATTACAGGTTTTGATAATATTACGGCTAACCCGCAATTGCTCGAGTTCTTCCGTCGTCATAAAAAGGTATTGGGAATCCTTAAGTCGCAATTCCTTGATGAACTGGATATTGTAAATAGTTTCCTCACTCGTGAGAATGACCAGTAATGTTTTCATATTCTTATTAATGTTACGGCTCCGGAAAGATATGATCTTACCGCAGATCATTAATATCGTTAAATTTTCCTTAAAGTTACATTTTAAAACCGGAAAGATGCTAAAACGCCGGCAATGTTAAATAATCTTAAATTATTTCTTTCCGTATCGGAAATTCGATATCTTTGTATCCGATTACAGGAAATTTTACATTACTTAATTAAGATAGATATGAAAATAAAACTTTTATCCATTGTAACCCTTTGTCTGCTGATAGCAGGTTGCCAGAATAACAAAACGAGCCGGGGAACCGATAATGAAAAAAGTAACGGGAAAAAGATCCTGATCGTCTATTATTCCCATTCTTTCGGCAATACCCGCGCTTTGGCGGAACAGGTCCATCATAAATTCGGAGGCGACCTGTTCGAAATCGAAATGGTCAACAACTATCCGGATAATGACCAGGAAGTGATCGCCATGGTAAAAGCCGAAATGGAAACCAACCCGGGTTATCGTCCGGAACTGAAAAATAAAGTGACCGGAATGAAAGATTATGATGTGGTTTTCATCGGCAGTCCTATCTGGTTCGGTACCGCGGCCGCGCCGGTTTTCACCTTTATGGATTCTTATGATTTTTCCGGAAAAACGATTATTCCGTTTTATACCTGTGGCGGCGGGGATGAAGGCACTTTCGTAAAAGACCTCAAAGAAGCCGTACCTAACGCCAATTTTATTCCCGGATTCGGCAATAATAAATCCGAGAGGGAAAATGGCACGCACATTGAAAAAGTAAATCAGCGACTTGATCAGATCGTGTTATAGAAGCGACAGATAAATAAAAAAAGCCGGTGGTTTAACACCGGCTTTTTAATCATTAACCAATTCATTATAATATTACATACAGGATGTATTATTATCTTTTTCTTCTATATCTTCTATTTTCGTTTTTATAGAATCAATATTATCCACTGCCCGGCTGAAACAAATCGGCCCGATAATGGTATGACAATTCGAACAATACAATACTTTGATCTCCTGACCGTCATTTTCAGGCATTAATTTTTCCACCAAAAAAGTATTATTACCGCATTTGGGACATTTTGACGTTGCCATAGCTATTATATTAAGTGTAACATATTTTGATTATTAAACGTGCCAATAGTCATAATGTTTAATTTCACCTGATGGTTTTGAAACCGGTGAAAAGTCCGGATGCCAAAACGGTTTCTTTTTCAAACTGGGAACCGGGCATAAAAAAAGCGGCTTAAAAGCCGCTTTAAGTATATACTACCGGATTATTTTTTCTTACCCGGTTTGATTTTAAATTTCTTAACGAAATCCGCTAAAACGTCTTCCAAGTTGGGTTTGCCGATTTCCTGTAGTTCATAACCGATTTTTACCACAGGTTGTTTAATTTTAATAAACCTTGGCAGATCGATCGGGGTTCCGATCACAACGGCATCACAAGGTGTATTGGCAATGGTTTTTTCAAGGTCTTTCATTTGTTTGTCGCCATAACCCATAGCCGGAAGTAATGTTCCGATTTCAGGATATGTTTCGAAAGTTCCTTTAATTTCACCTACCACGTAAGGTCTGGGATCTACCAGTTCGGCCGCACCGCATTTCATCGCTGCTACGGTACCGGCTCCGATTTTCATTTCACCGTGGGTTAATGTCGGACCATCTTCTACCACCAATACTCTTTTACCTTTTATCAGTTCCGGTTTATCGATAGTAAGGGTTGAAGCGGCATCGATCACCATAGCTTTCGGATTGATGGCAGCCAGGTTTTTGCGTACTTCAATGATATTTTCAAGGCATGCGGAGTCAATTTTATTGATCACCATTACGTCAGCCATACGGGCTACCACTTCACCCGGATAATAACTGATCTCAGCGCCGGGACGCAACGGGTCGGCAACGCCTACCATTAAATCCGGCTGATAGAAGGGGAAATCGTTGTTTCCGCCATCCCACAATACAACATCACATCCGTCGGGATCGTTTTCGGCTTCACGAAGGATCGCTTCATAATCAACGCCCGCATAAATCACGTTCCTTTTGGTAACCACGTGAGGTTCGTATTCTTCCATTTCTTCGATGGTACAATTGTGTTTTTTAAGGTCTTCAACGGTTGCGAACCTTTGTACTTTTTGTTTATTCAAATCCGGGTCATAAGGCATAGGATGACGAACCGCCACTACTTTAAGGCCCATTCCGGTAAGGATCTCGATAATTCTTCTGGAAGTTTGTGATTTTCCGCAACCGGTACGGGTAGCACCAACAGCGATAACCGGTTTTTTAGATTTGATCATGGTATTTTTGGGTCCCATCAGAACGAAATCAGCTCCGGACGCATTGACGATAGCGCTAACGCGCATTACATAGTTATACGGTTTATCGCTATAAGCGAAAACACACTCATCCACATCTAATTTCTTGATCAATTCGGGCAATTCCGATTCTTTATAGATCGGAATACCTTTCGGATATAAATCTTTACCGGCTAATTCTGCAGGATAAGGTCTTCCGTCAATTCCGGGGATCTGTTCTGCGGTAAAAGCCACAACATTGTAATTCTTGTTTCCTCTGAAAAATGTATTGAAGTTGTGGAAATCTCTTCCGGCAGCTCCAATAATAATGACGTTTCTTTTCATAAACAACTGTTTTTAATTATAAGGTTAAATCTAAAATGATCACATAAGGCTGGCAAAGGTACAATTTTTTTCGTAGAAATAAAAACGTTTGAATAAGATGTAAAATGTTTTTAATATTCGAAAACGTATTCAATTATACTAATTTTTAATCATTATCTCCTTTAATTGCATCAAAAAACCGGCCATAAGCCGGTTAAATATTTTAATATCACTATTTCTTTTTAGTTTGATTGGCGACCTCATCCATCAATTTTTTCAAGGTTTCCTCATCGGCCAGGAAATAATCTTTAGTCACTTTAAAACTATCATCCATTTCCAATACATAAGGTATTCCGGTCGGAAGATTGAGGGAGACGATTTCTTCATCGGAAATATCCATCAAATATTTTATAATACCCCGCAGGCTGTTACCGTGGGCAGTGACCAACACTTCATTATAAGTTTTCAGTTTTTGGGATATTTCATTTTCCCATAACGGGATGATCCTGTCGGTAGTATCGACCAGTGCCTCCGTCCCGGGCATGGCACCCTCTTCCCGGATACCGGCGTAACGGGGATCATGCTTGGGATGACGCTCATCATCTTCCGGTATGGCCGGCGGTCTTACATCATAACTCCTTCTCCACAACTGTACCTGATCAGCCCCGAACTTATCCACCATTTCCGTTTTATTCATACCCTGAAGATCACCGTAATGTTTTTCATTGAGTCTCCATGTTTTCTCATCGGGAATCCATAAAAGATCCATTTCTTCCAACAGGATATTATTGGTCTTGATCGCTCTTTTTAACAGCGAAGTATACGAATAACGGAACTGGAAGCCGGCTTCTTTTAAAGATCTTCCCGCTTCGCGGGCTTCCCTGATTCCCCGTTCGGTAAGGTCGACATCCGTCCACCCCGTAAAAAGATTTTTCTCGTTCCATTCGCTTTGTCCGTGACGGACCAGTACTAATTTATACATGATTATATCTTATTATTTTTATCAGGAAAAACGATAAAAGGTTTAAATTGTTTGGCCTCTTCAAAATCTATTTGTCCATAGGAGATAATCACAACCTGGTCTCCCACTGCCACCTTGCGCGCCGCGGGTCCGTTCAGGCAAATGACTCCCGAATCCTTGGCACCTTTGATAACATAGGTGTCGAATCTTTCTCCGTTGTTAAGATTTAATACCTGAACTTTCTCATTCTCAATCAGATTGGCGGCTTCCATTAAATTTTCATCTATGGTAATACTGCCCACGTAGTGCAGATTGGCTTCGGTGACGGTCGCCAGATGTATTTTTGATTTAAGGATTTCGATTTGCATTTTTATTGATTTTGGTGAATCTACCTGATTAATGATGAGGAAAACCGGTCATTCTCCATTATTTGTATCTTATATTGTCGATCAGGCGCACATCGCCTATATACCACGCCACGCACCCGATCACTCCTTCATGCCGGTCCATATCATCTACGGGACGCAGGTCACGGTCATCCACAATCTCAAAATAATCCAGCCGGAATAACGGATAACGCGCTATTTCAGAAACGACGAATTCTTTGATTTGTTTTACCGGAACAGGCCCGAACTTCGTGGATTTATCCAGAATATGGTGCATATTACCGGCCATATTCCTTTCTTCGGGAGATAAGCGTTCATTGCGGGAACTCATGGCCAATCCGTTATTTTCCCGGACTATAGGACATGAAATGACCTGGACGGGTATTTGCAGATCCTGTACCATTCTTTTGACGATGACCAGTTGTTGAAAATCTTTTTCCCCAAAATATACTTTATCCGGTTTTATCCATTCCAGCAATCTTCTCACGATGATGGCCACGCCATTGAAATGACCTGCCCGGGAAGCGCCTTCCATGGTAGTATCCAGTTCCCCGAAATTATAATGTTCCTCGGGAACATCCGGAAAAACTTCTTCTACGGAAGGGGCAAATATAATATCCGTATAAGAGCTCAGTAAGTCACTGTCCCTGTCCAGATCACGGGGATATTTCTGAAGGTCCGAAACATTGTTGAACTGTATCGGATTTACAAAGATAGAACAGACCACCACTTCATTTTCTTTCCGTGCTTTTTTTATCAGGGCCAGGTGTCCTTCATGTAAAGCTCCCATCGTCGGCACGAAACCCACTGATTTCCCGTTGCTTTTGATCCTGAAAAGGACATCCTTCAATTCGTCGATCGTCTTAACCAATAGCATATAACTTTCTCCAGATTAATCTTTTAGACTTAGTATGTTGTAAATATCTTCTTCCAATGATTTCACAGGTGTTTCAATGATCCTACCCAATTCCCTGTCACCGTCATAAATGATAAAGGTAGGAACCAATTCTATATCCAGATTGCCGATATCCGTATCCCCGGCTTTTTTGTCACGGTCGCAGGCCACTAAAGTTATCCTGTCCATATCCAGGAAATTACTTTCATGAAGTACCTTATAAAAATGGGGAAGATGTTCCCTGGAATCACCGCACCATGCCCCAAATACGATCGTGGCTTGCAACTCATAGTATGATTTACTGATTTCCGCTATTTGTTTTAAAAAAAGCTGATCAGGGTTATAATCGTTATAAGCCTCCTTCATTTCCGCATAAAATTCTCCTGTTTCCAATTCCTCACAATTTCCTGTGCCGACAGGAATCTCATATCCTTTCTCCGTATCCATAATCCACGAAAATGATTGAGAGGAGAGGTAATTTACTGAAAAAAAGAGTACTACAATTAAAAACAGGTTCTGTCTCATTATCCATTTTTAGGATGCAAAAATACAACAAATTATGGACGTGTGGGATGATTTAGTATAGACGGCGTATGTTTTATGATAAAAAAATAGATTAATTTTGCGCGGATGAAAAAGAAGAAAACTCCCAGCATAGGTATCACCGATTTTTTCGGCACTACCCGGAATTATTATATCCTGGGCGCCGAATCGGACCTAGGCCTGTACCCTTTTACACTTAAAGTACAGCGATTTTGTCAGGGTAGTTTTTCGTATTTAGGTGAATTTGAGCCTGCCGTTACCGATTTGGGAGCTTCTTTCAGGATGATGTATTCTCCGTTCTCAAACCGGGAGAAGATGAACATGATCATTCTTGAAAACAAAACTTTCGGTTTCAACGATGCTTATCTTTTAAAATCCAATAAAGAAAAAGACCTGCAGTTCCAAACCCTTTCCCTTTTTGAAGAACCGTTTTACATATTCAACCGTCAGGGAACTTTTCTACATAAAATCCCGGTATATCCTCATATAAATCCAGCCGTCATATTCGATTACCTTATCCTGATATTTACAGAGAAAGAGCAGAATATCGATGAATTCATCTCTTTCCTGTGCCGGCAGAAAAAAATTCATTGTTACGACATTTCGCCGATATTGAACGGTTCCTCTTCTGCCGACAAAAAAAGGATCTTGTTTATCCAGGAACTTTTCTGCCACGCGGAGGTGAAGATCAGTAAATTCCTGCAACAAAAGGATCAGGATTTACTGGCGGAAAAAAAGAGCATTCCCGCGCGGAACCTGAATAACAGTATGCGACCCGAGCTCTTTTTCCGGATGGAAAGTGAATATCAAAGTTTATTGAAGGGAGATCCCTCCTTCGAATAATGATCAATTATTTTTTTGCCCGTTAGGGTCATTTTCCTGTATCCATTCCCATGCTTTCTGGGCGGCTATTTGTTCGGCTTTCTTTATGGTATAATCAAGCCCTTCTCCCAGCAATTTCCCGTTGACGAACAAACTGGCTTTGAATAATTTTTTATGGGAATGATTATGGTGGTCAGTATGGGTGAATTCCACTTTTTTGTGGTTTTTTTGCGACCAGGAAATGATCTTGCTCTTGAAATTTTTTTCTTCCAGAACGATAGAATCGATATCAAGATGTGTGAGGATGATTTTCTTGATCAGGATATTACGGGTTTTAACATAGCCCTGGTCCAGATACATGGCTCCCACAAGCGCTTCAAAAGCATCGCCGCTCGCGGATTTGGCATGTATGTTTTCCTGAATGGTGATCAGGCGGCTGAGACCTATCTTTTCGGATAACTGGTTGAGCCTGTCCCTGCATACTATCTTGGATCTGATCTCGGTGAGGGGACCTTCAGGGAAAAGAGGAAATTTTTTGAACAGGAAATCCGCCACAACAGCGCTTAATACCGCATCTCCCAAATACTCCAGACGTTCGTTGTTAAGGGTACCTCCAATCCTGTTTTTCTCGGAGGAGGAACGATGGGTAAAGGCAATCTTATACAATTCAATATTTTTGGGGTTAAATCCAAAAATATTTCGAATATACTTAACAATAAGTTTGTCTTTACTATCCCTTCTGGAAATACTAAAATTCAACTCCTTTTAATTATGATTCGTATTTTCTGTATAAAATAGAAACATTATGGCCGCCGAATCCGAATGAATTGGATATCGCGGCATGTATATCTTTTTTGACAGCTTTATTTCTTACAAAATTTAATTCAGGGATATTCGGATCAACGGTAAA
Organism: uncultured Bacteroidales bacterium; assembly: GCA_937949745.1. Taxonomy (GTDB): domain Bacteria; phylum Bacteroidota; class Bacteroidia; order Bacteroidales; family WCHB1-69; genus JAGVVH01. Next base: position 11,353 of record CALECM010000112.1, read on the forward strand.
TTGATTGATGGTCGGAGGGACAATGCCTTCCTGGAGCGCCATTATGGTTGCGATACTTTCGGCGGCGGCAGCTGCTCCCAGCAGGTGTCCCGTCATAGACTTAATAGAGGTAACCAGAACATTAGGCGTATGCTCTCCGAAAAGATCCTCGATGGCCTTACATTCGGTAATATCGCCCGGCGGAGTGGAAGTACCGTGAGCATTAATGTGATCTATATCCGTCAGTTTCATTTTTCCGTCTTCTACAGCCTGTTTCATACATCTGATCACTCCTCTTCCTTCGGGTTGCGGTAATGTGATATGATAGGCATCGGCAGTAATCCCGACACCCGCTATTTCAGCATAAATATGGGCGCCGCGTCTTATGGCGTGTTCATATTCCTCCAAAATCAATATGGCGGAACCTTCACCCATTACGAAACCATCCCGGTCCAGGTCGAACGGCCTGGATGCCGTGGCATAATCGTCGTTACGGGTGGATAAAGCGTGCATGGCATTAAACCCTCCCAGTACCGGTTCGGAAATACAGGCTTCCGATCCTCCCGAAATGATGATATCCGCTTTACCCAGTTGAATGAAATGATAAGCATCCACTATGGCATTGGCCGAAGAAGCACATGCCGAAGTCGTGGTATAATTAGGCCCTTGCAGACCAAAATGGATGGATATAATCCCGGGGATCATATCGGCCAGTACTTTCGTAATAAAAAAAGGTCCGAAACGCGGTACGCCTCCGGAACTGAAAAATTCTTCGAGGGGCTCCATCACGGTAGTCATGCCACCGATACCGGTCCCTAAAATAACGCCTACCCGTTCAAGATCCACCTTATCCAGTTGTATACCGCTGTTCTCAAGTGCCTCGTAAGTGGCGGCAAGCGCATACTGTGTACAGGGATCTATTTTCCGGGCTTCTTTTCTGTCTATATATTGAAGGATATCAAAATCCTTTAACTCGCAAGCAAAACGAGTCTTAAATTTCTCAGGATTAAAGTGTGTTATAGGATTGGCACCGCTGACTCCTTTCAAAAGATTGTCCCAAAACCGGGGAACATTATTTCCAAGAGGAGTAAGGGCGCCTAAACCTGTAACAACAACTCTTTTAAGACTCATTAAAATAAAAAGGAAATGCCGGTGTTAAATATTGTTTTCAATATATGTGATAGCATCTCCAACGGTCGAAATCTTTTCTGCCTGATCATCCGGAATAGAAATTCCAAATTCTTTTTCGAATTCCATGATCAACTCTACCGTATCCAATGAATCGGCACCTAAATCATTGGTGAAACTCTTATCAGGGGTTACGTCTGCAACGTCAACACTAAGTTTTTCAGCAATAATTGCCTGAACTTTTTCATTAATTTCTGCCATAGTTTCTTAATTTTAAAATTTAGCTTGCAAATATACTATTATTTTTATTCAGATAACTTTTTGTTTTTCCTTTTTTTAAATAACCGGAATTATATACATGATATTAAGCAATTTACTCTCTTCACATTGATTAACATCTATTAGGATTCTTTAGGAAAAAACAGGTAAAGGAGCCAGGATAACCTATCGTTTTATCATTCATTTTCAAATCCGATCCGCGCAACCCTCTCCACATTATCTATTTTTTTCAATTTTTCGGTAAGCTCATGGAGCGATTTGACGTTCTGGATATACAGCATGATAGTCCCCGTAAAAACATTGCCCTGTGTTTCGATATTAAAGGAGCGGATATTAAGGTCCATTTGGGAAGAGACTACATCCACGATATCTTTGATCATTCCTTTCTTGTCGAAACCATAGATCCTTAAGCCCGACAGAAAAGCAACTTTCTGTTCTTTCCGCCATTTGGCCTTAATAATACGGTTCCCGAACTTCGACATCTGCTCGATAGCTTTGGGACAATTGGTCTGGTGAATTACGATCACATCGTTATCCATCTGGAAACCGACAACCGGATCTCCCGGTAAAGGCTTACAGCAGGGAGCCACCACATGCCTGATCTTTTCGGAAGTATCGTCGAGCATAAATATCTCCGGATTGGTAGCCAGCTCTTCATTGATAATGTCTTCGAGTGATTTACTGGTAATCTCGTCGGATACTTTTTTCTGGAAAACCTCCACTTCACTGTTCTTTTCATTAGACAGGATCTTTCTGACCCTCTCTTTGGTAAGTTTTCCCTGGGCCACAAAACTCCAGAATTCGATCGGGGATTTGATTTTCAGACCTGACTGAAGCCGGCCGGTCGTTTGTGAATCATATTCAAAGCCCAATTCCTCCAGGATATTTTGCAGTATCTGCATTCCTGCCCGGGAAGATTTCTTCTGTTCAACCCTTATCGCTTCTTTGATCGATTCTTTCGCCCGGGAGGTTTTAACAAACTCAAGCCACTGGACTTTGGGTTTTTGTTTTTTAGAAGTGATCACCTCCACCTGGTCCCCGTTCTTTAGCACGTAATCGACCGGTACAATATTGTAATTAACTTTTGCCCCGATACACTGGTTCCCGATATTGGTATGCAATTCATAGGCAAAATCAAGTACCGTGGAATCCGAAGGAAGCACCCTGGTATCACCTTTCGGTGTAAAAATGACAATTTCCTTCAGGTTCAAATTGAGCTTTATTTCATTCAGGAAATCGAGCGCGCTGACATCCTGGCTTTTAAGGATATCTTTAATTTTAGTTAGCCAGTCCTCTACCCTGTTATCATATTCGTCGGGATTGCGATGATCTTCCTTATAGCGGTAATGTGCGGCAAAACCATTCTCCGCAATTTCATCCATTCTTTTGGAACGTATCTGTACCTCGATCCATTTGCCGCTATTGCTCATGGCAGTCACATGCAGGGACTGGTAACCATTGGACTTGGGCGTGGTCAGGAAATTCCTCTCACGGGTCGGATTGGTATGATATAATTTCTTCACGATATCCGCGATGGCATAACAAATCCTGTTTTCATCCTTAGGTTCCGAATCGAATACATATCTTACGGCAAAAATATCGTATATATCTTCAAACTGGACCTTTTTCTTCTTCATCTTCTCGTAGATCGAATAGATTGATTTGATCCTGCTCGACATTTCAGCTTTGATACCCTCCTGGACCAGTCGCTGGTTGATCGGTTCCACAAATTCTTCGATCATGGACTGCCTTTCGGTTTCGGAACTTCTGATCTTGGTCGCGATCTGATTGTACGCAATGGGATCCGTATATTTCATGGCACAATCCTCCAGTTCGCTTTTGATCTTATACAATCCCAGACGATGGGCTATCGGCACATAAAAATAAGAGGTTTCGGAAGAGATCTTCAATCTCTTTTCTTCGGGCATAAATTCAAGAGTACGCATATTATGCAGACGATCGGCCAGCTTGATAAGGATAACCCTCACATCATTCGACATGGAAATAAAAATCTTCCTGAAATTCTCAGCCTGTATAGAGGTATCATTGGCTAACTGAAGGTCATCTATTTTAGTCAGCCCGTCAATAATGGTAGCCACGGTCTCCCCGAAAATATCCCTGATGACGCTGAGTTCGATTTCGGTATCTTCCACCACATCATGTAAAAGGGCACAAACTACGGAGGTAGTTCCTAAATTCAGTTCTTTCGCTACGATATTAGCCACGGCCAAAGGATGGTATATATAAGGTTCACCGCTTTTCCTGCGCATATTCTGATGCGCATTTTCAGCCATCATGAAAGCTTTCTTAATATTTTTCCGCTGCTCTTTGGTAGTCTTATTATACATATTGGAAAGCAGCTCTTTATATCGTCGTAATATCTCTTTCTTTTCCAAATATTCGGGAGAAATATGAGTATCCATTATCCTTGTCAATCTTAATTTTTAATCAGTTTTTCCACCCACACATTGTTCCCATCGGAAATCCGGATGAAGTAACATCCCGGAACTAAAGATTGGGTGGATATGGTATTAACGCCGGTATTTATTATTTGTTTTTCAAGTAGTTTACCGCAAAAATCGAATATTTCCATTTCAAAATTCCGGTATTCGGACCGGATTACGATATGAACATAGCCGGAAGCCGGATTCGGATACATCTTAATGGAGGCATCTTCAACCGTAAACCCGGAAGTTCCTATAGTTTGAAAGGCATTCATCACGGCACTCCAGGCATCCATCTTCCCATAACCGAACCGTTCTGTTCCGCCTTGTTCGGTAAACTGATCCTGATAGGCCGTCTCCGTCAGTATATGCTTGACCTGGGAAGGGGTTAAATAAGGATTGGCTTCCAACATAAGCGCCACAACGCCCGCTACAAAAGGAGAGGACATCGAAGTACCGGACAGAGGAACGAATTGAAAAATTTTACCGTTAAATTCCACATTTCGGCTAATAGTACCCCAATATTGATCCGTAAAACTGGATAAGGCCCCTATTACATTCCTTCCCGGAGCGGATATTTCCGGTTTCATACGACCGTCAATAGTGGGACCGTAACTGGAGAAATCCGCGATCATGCCACCCATCTGACCTCCTCCGTCCAAAGTATAGGAAGAAGCGTGGGCCGCGATCGTAATCAAACTTTGGATATTTCCGGGCGTTCCGATGCCATAACCATAATCTCCGCCTATCCATTGGCCTTCTGCCGGCAACGCCACAAACGGTCCGCCCCAGTTTCCCACGTCATTGGTCAATTCTATAAGATTCCAGGCATGGAATTCCCCGTTTTCGGCCGCAACAGTCAGGACCCATTTATATTTATTGGTCAAGGCTTTTTTCACCCTTAACCGAACCTGGGGACGGGCATTATACGGATTGGACGCTTCCATATGGAAATTATAGTACATGGTGTCTCCCGCCTGAGGCACGAGCAGGGTATCTTGATAAAAATCTCCCGAACGTGTATCAAAGAACGGAGTAACCGCTACCTGTTCATTTGAACTATTAAGCAATGAAATTGCGAATGAAAAAGAAGTATTCGGTGAGCCTGACATTGAAACAGACTGTCCCCATTGCCGGTCGCTCCCGGAAGCATAGCCTATCTGAGAATGGATTGTATCAGCAGTACCGGAAAAAGTGTGTCCCAAATGAAACCTTACATCACCGTTATTTCCCCCGCTTGTCACAAAAACCACCCCTTCCCGGGAAAGGGAATCTACCAGGTCAGCCATCCGGCCGGTGCCGTCCATATTTCCGACATAATACAGTCCCCAACTCATATTAATGACCAATCTTTTATGTTCTTCCAGGGACACCCGGTGCATCCACCTGAAGGCATCCATGATGGCATTTTCATCGACCAGTATAGAGACGAAAAGCATATCAGCGCCATAAGCCACCCCGCGATAACGGGTACCGGCTCCCGCTCCGGCGGCAATGGAAGCCACATGTGTCCCGTGATAACCATACCCGTATACATTGGATGTATCGCTTTGTGCGGCCAGCAACATCTCTTTTCCCCGTAATTCCGTTCCGTAAGAGAAATCCGACGGCGAGGGACCGCTGTTCCTGTACTGGTCCCAGGCGCGTAGTACACGATATTCCGTCATAGCCGTATCATAAAAAACAGGATGGGTAAAATCAAAACCCCAGTCCGTAAATCCGATAATCACATCCTTCCCGGAAAAACCCTGTTCCATATCCAGGCCTTCCCAAACTTTATCCACCCGTCCATCCGGAACCGCCCTGTTTAAGTGCACACCCTGAATCGCAAATTGCTGGGCATGTAACCAAGATATCCCGATCATGATACAGGCCAATAAAAGAGTTTTTTTCTTCATGGTATTGTTATTCTTTTATTACCAGGTTAAGGATTTTCATAAATTCCGGAAGACTATTATTCTGTTCGTTCAATATATTAAGTTTGTCTCTGTTATCCAGTATTTTCACTTTGGTCTCAAGCTCTTCGTCGATCAATACTTCCATACCGTTAATGCTGTTGTCATAATGGTTACGCAAATAAGCCATGATCTCCCGGGTTTTTTCCTCGATCTGCTCTTTCTGGAGCATATTCCGCACTTTGATGACCAATGTTTGATTGGTAATCTCAGGAAGATATTCTTTTAATGAATAATACACCGTGGGCAATTTTTGAAAACAGGTATCTACCACTTTACTCCAGTGGACCTCAAAACTTTCAGCTTCCGGAGTTGGAAGTATGTTTTCTTCTTCCGATACTGTCGATAATTCCTGTACTTTTTCAGCCTCCGCTCCCTGGCATGTACCGGTAATCTCAATTTCTGCGGGAACATCCGGCAGAGGATTTTCAATATCCGGCTCTTTAGCTTCCACTGTGGGAGGTATTACGGTACTCAGGTCGATACTTTCCGGCACATTCTCAGTCTCCGGTTTTTCAGTAGCTTTCACTATAGGAGCATCATTGATGTATTCCTTGATAGATGGCGATTTTTTTACCGCATTGGTAGGGGGCGGCACGAAATTACGGCTTGATTGCCGGGGCATATTAGGATCCTGAGCGGCTGCCGTATCTGGTTTATGATTATCTCTCCCGTGATTGCCTGACTACAGCTTTGGCCTTATAGAGATAATTGGCGTTGATTTGCATGAGGCAAATTTCTACCGAGATACGTTTACTATTGGATAACTTGTAATTAAAATCACACTGGTTGCATAACTCCAACGCTCTCAACAATAATTGCCTGTCGACTTTTTTAGCCTGTTCCCCAAATTTATTTTTTACACTTTCCGACACTTCGATAAGCCGGATGGTTTCGTTACTCTGGGCCATCAGTAAATTCCGGAAATGGGTAGCCAGTCCGGAAATGAAATGTTGTCCGTCAAAACCTTTCGCCAGGATTTCATCAAAAAGCAGCAGGAAAGAATTGGTATCTTCGCTGAAAAGATAATCGGTCATCCGGATATACTGGTTTACATCCAATACATTAAGATTCTCAATGGTTGCCTCATAGGTAATGTTATTCCCGGTAAAACTTACCAACTGATCAAATATGGACAAGGCATCCCGTAAAGCTCCGTCCGCTTTTGCCGCTACCACGCGGAGAGCTTCCGTTTCAGCCTGCACACCTTCACTTTGCGCCACAAACTGAAGGTGACGGATCATATCGTCATCCTTGATCCTTTTAAAATCATAAACCTGACACCGTGAAAGTATGGTGGGAATGATCTTATGTTTTTCCGTAGTGGCCAATATAAATTTGGCATATGCGGGAGGTTCTTCCAGGGTTTTCAGAAACGCATTGAATGCCTGGTTGGACAGCATATGAACCTCATCGATGATATAGACCTTGTATTTGGCTCCCTGCGGCGCGATACGGACCTGGTCAACCAACGCGCGGATATCCTCCACGGAATTATTGGAAGCTGCATCCAGTTCATATACGTTAAAAGAGGTCGATTCATTGAATTGTTTACAGGAAGGACATTCGTTGCAAGGTTCGAAATCTTCCGTCATATGCTCACAATTCAGGGCTTTGGCAAAAATTCTCGCGCAGGTGGTTTTTCCTACGCCACGGGGACCGCAAAAAAGAAAAGCCTGCGCTACCTGTCCGCTTCTAATGGCATTTTTTAAAGTGGAAGTGATGGATTGCTGACCTACCACGGAATTAAACGTTGAAGGACGATATTTACGGGCAGATACTATAAAATTATCCATAAAGATCTATAAATAAAATAAATTCGTAACAACAATAAATGATAAAAGGGATTCTTTTCCCCAATGCAAAAATATAAATATTTTACGTTAAAATCCAGTATTTTTTTCTAATATTGCAAATATAATCGTGCCAGACCGGTGCCGGCAGAATTTTATGACCAGATACCCGAATAAGGGAAGGAAAAGATATGACAGCAGATACAATACAATATGAAGAAGAACAAAGGCAGGGGAAATTATTGCCCGTTATGGAAGAATTTTATTCTTTGCAGGGAGAAGGTTACCATACCGGAAAACCCGCTTATTTTCTGAGGGTTGGCGGATGCGATGTGGGTTGTTTTTTTTGCGATGTGAAAGAATCCTGGGATGCAAGTAAACATCCTTTGGTAAAAAGCGACGAAGTTATTGAAAGGATAGTGCAAAATCCTGCAAAGGCCGTAGTGGTAACCGGAGGAGAACCTTTATTATATAACCTGGACTACATTTGCAGCCGCTTGCATCGGTTAGACTTTTCATTATTCCTGGAAACTTCGGGTTCCGAACCTCTGAACGGAGAATGGGACTGGCTCTGTTTATCTCCTAAAAAAGACGCTCCTCCGTTACCGGAAGTACTGGCGGCGGCCCAGGAGCTCAAAGTGGTTATTTACGATGAGGATGATTTCCTGTGGGCGGAAGAAAATGCCCGTAAAGTAAATCCGGACTGCCTGTTGTATTTACAGCCGGAATGGAGTAATATTAAGAAAATGATGCAGGTCGTAGTGGAATATGCTCTGAAAAACCCCAAATGGAGTGTTTCGATCCAGAGTCATAAATACATGAAAATACCTTAAGCATTACACATTGTAGCGTATGTGAAGGATATCCCCGTCTTCTACGATATAATTTTTCCCTTCCACGGAAAGTTTCCCTGCTTCCTTACATTTTTGTTCCGATCCAAGTTCGACCAGATCATGGTACTTGATCACTTCGGCCCGGATAAAACCACGTTCCAGATCACTGTGGATTACACCGGCAGCCTGTGGAGCGGTCATTCCTTTCCGGATTGTCCAGGCCCTGTTTTCTTTTCCTCCGACGGTAAAGAAAGCGATGAGATTCAATAACCGGTAAGCCTCCCTGATCACCCTGTTTACCCCGGGTTCCTTAAGACCTACGTCGGCAAGAAATTCCAACCTGTCTTCCTCATTATCCAGTTCCGCAATTTCCGATTCGGTTTTTCCCGCAATCACAAGAGGTTCCATAGACTGGTTTTTCAAATACTCCTTTACCTGTTCCACATACGCATTTCCCGAAACAGCGGCATCATCGTTGACATTGCAAACGTACATCATGGCTTTCTCGGTGAGCAGCATCATATCCTTAACTACTGACTTTTCTTCTTCGGTAGCTTCCAAAGTTCTTACGTTTTGGAAATTCTCGAGGTGTTGCTTATATTTCAGCAATACGTCCAGATCTCTTTTGGCTGTTTTATCACCGACCTTGGCCGCTTTTTCCACTCGTTGTATCTTCCTCTCCACCTGTTCCAGATCTTTCACCTGCAATTCGAAATCAATGATCTCAATATCCCGCACCGGATCCACCGAACCTTCGACATGAGGAAGGTTGGGATCATCGAAGCAACGTAGCACATGGATAAGCGCGTCACACTGCCTGACATCGCCGAGAAAACTGTTCCCGATCCCTTCTCCCTGATTGGCTCCTTTCGCAAGGCCTGGAATATCCACGATATCCAGGGTGGCATAAACCAACTTTTCTGCCTTAATAAAAGTATTGATATTAGCCAATCTCTCATCGGGAACCGAACAGGTACCGATATTGGATTTACTGGTACTGTATGCGAAATCGGTGATGGCGGCCTTGGTATTGGATATACAATTGAACATGGTGGTCTTACCTGAATTGGTAATACCTACAATTCCACATTTTAATCCCATAATCTGTTTATTAAAATCCTAATAGTACATCCTCCACTGCCGTAATCTCAGGTAAGTGTTCTTTGACAGTTTGTTCGACACCTTGTTTGAGCGTAACTTTTGCATGTGGACAAGACCCGCAGGCACCCTGTAATTTTACTTTCACGATGTTATCGTCAGTCAGTTCCACATATTCTATATCTCCGCCGTCATTCTGCAAAAAAGGGCGTATTTGTTCGATGATCGATTTTACTTTTTCTTCTAACATTTGTTTTTCCATCTTTCTAAAATTTGTTGCAAAAATACTAAAAAGAGGTTTCCCTCTCTGATTTATTTATCGTATCGGAGAAACTTGATCCCACTCACCTGTTTCGATCCTGATTCTCCAGGATTTATAAACATCAATTACAGGATTTTATTGTATTTTTTAAAATCCGGAAACGTCAATAAAAATTAACACTTTTTATATAATTAATTTAAGGGAATCCCGTTCCTTAAGAGTAAAGATTTTCTATTTCCTTAGTCATATCTTTATTGGAATAAAAATCAACAAGAATATTAGCTGTTATAGAAACCATGAATTTTAACGAAAAGAATATATTATTGACCGGAGCATCAGGTGCCGTAGGCCAAGAAGTGTTATCCCAATTAATAACCGACCCGTCGTTCCGGATCACCGTTTTTGACCGGCAAACCCGTCATTCCACCAAAATTTTCCGTCGTTACAAAAACGATATTAATATTATCTATGGCGATATTTCAAAAAAAGAAGATGTGGAGAAAGCGACCCATAATATTGATGTCGTGATCCATCTGGCCGCTGTCATACCTCCGTTAGCCGACCATTATCCCGCTCTTGCGTACGAAGTGAATGTGACAGGTACCCGGAATCTCCTGGAGGCGGTAAAACGGAATTCGCCGCAGGCCTTTTTTATGTACGCTTCTTCAATTTCCGTTTACGGAGATCGTATCAATTCACCGATGATCTCCACTGAGGATACATTGAATCCCTGCGAGCATGACCATTATGCACATACTAAAATCGAAGCGGAAAAACTGGTGACGGACTCATCCCTTTCATGGACCATTTTCCGGTTATCGGCGGTCATGGGATACCGGAACCATAAAATGAGCGGTCTTATGTTCGAAATGCCGTTGGATACCCCGATGGAAATCGTAACGCCCCATGATACCGGAAAAGCTTTCGTGTCGGCTATACATCAAACCGAAGAATTGAAAGGTCAAATATTTAATTTAGGAGGAGGAGATAAAAACCGGCTGACTTACCGGGAATTCCTTCGCCGGTCTTTCAGGATTTACGGATTAAAAAAACCGGATTTCCCGGAATATGCTTTTGCAACGAAAAACTTTCATTGCGGATATTACTGTGACGGAGACCGCCTGAATGAGATACTCCATTTCAGAAATGACACGATTAAAACCTATTTTTCAGTCTTGCATGAACAGATAAATCCCGCGCAGCGTTTTTTCACGTCATTGTTCAATAAATTTATCAAAAGATATTTCCTCCGGAAATCACTTCCTTATTTAGCTTTCGTGAAAAAAGATCCTGTATTACTGGAACGTTTCTTTTAAATTATTGATCCCGGCATTGGTCAGATCCGAATTTTTCTTTAGCGAATTTACTGATAAAATTGACCGTTTCATCAATACCCAATAAAGAAGAGTTAACACAAAGATCATAAGATTCCGCGACTCCCCACAATTTATTGGTATAATAATTGTAGTATCCCGCTCTTTTTTTATCGGTTTTAGCCAATAGGTCGGCCACTTTTTCACGTGGAAGTTCCTGCCTTTCCATTACCCGGTTTATACGGTCCTCATGATCCGCCGTGATAAAAATATTTACGCAACGAGGATGATCCCTTAGAATATAATCTGCACAACGCCCTACAAACACAGCCGAGTGTTTCGTTGCCAGTCCCCGTATGACATCACTTTGTATTTTGAAAAGGGTTTCATTACTAAGATAATTATAAAGGAATTCATCGCCCAACGGATTTGAACGTAAACCCAGGAATCCTCCGAATAAGCCGAAACGCTTTTTCTCATCCGCTTCTTCAAAAAATTCCTTCTCTAACCCGCTTTCTTTGGAAGCAATATTGATCAACTCTTTATCGTAAAAAGAAAAAGACAATTGGTGGGCAAGTTTTTCCCCGATCAGGCGACCTCCGCTTCCGAACTGGCGGCCAATGTTAATAACGCAATGCTGTTGTGTTGACATACTCTGTAATTTAACTTGGGTTTAAGGACTGTTCGGTTTTATGAGCCGGCTCTTCCGATATTTTTTTAAATTTCCTGAATTGTAACAGGAGCATTATAAATGCCGTGATACTCGCGATAAAATCAGAAATAGGCATGCTATACCAGATACCGTTCACTCCGTAAAATCTTGGTAAAATGATCAACAAAGGTAATAAAAAGATAATTTGCCTGCTCAATGACATAAAAATCGCTTTCCCCGCCATCCCTATACTTTGAAAGAAATTTGAAACCACCATCTGGAAACCTATGAGCGGAAAAATCATAAACACAATACGCAATCCCTGCGCCGCCAAAGAGACAAGGGTCTGATCGGTCGTAAAAATATTGACGACGGTTCTCGGAAATAATTCGATAACTATGAATCCGAAAGTCATGACTACCGTTGCCCAGATAATTGTTTTTTTCAGTACTTCATTGACACGGGCATATTGTTTGGCGCCGTAGTTATAACCCACAATCGGCTGCATTCCCTGGTTAAGTCCCACTACTACCATAACGAAGAGGAAAGATATCCGGTTAATGATGCCGTAAGCTCCCACGGCCAAATCTCCGCCATAACGGATCAATCCCTGATTGATGACGATTACGATGAGGCATGAGGCCGCATTCAGGAAGAAAGAAGCGGATCCGATAGAAAGCGTATCTTTTACAATTTTTTTCTTCAGTCTGAAAATACCTTTCTTAAAATGGATAAAACGATTCTTATTACTAAAAAACCTAAACTGCCATAATAATAAAATGACCTGTGATAGTATGGTCGCGATGGCGGCTCCCCTGATTCCCCAGCCCAATCCAAAGATAAACAACGCATTCAGGGGAATATTGATTAAAACCGTAGCGATAGTACAGTACATGGCTTTTTGCGGATTGCCGGCCGACCTGAGAAGCGAATTTAATCCCATATATAAATGGGTAAGTACATTACCTAAAAGTATAATCTCCATATAATCACGTGCATAAGGCAAGGTGTCGGAACTTGCCCCGAAAAAGCGGAGAATGGGGTCAATAAAGACCAGCGTCGGTATGGTGAACAGGATTCCTATGATAATATTCAGAATGACCACATTTCCCAAAATAGTATTGGCTGTCGTATAGTCTTTTTGTCCCATCCGGATCGACAGTAAAGTAGCACCGCCCACTCCGACCAGTGCCCCGAAAGCCGATGCGAGGTTCATCAGGGGAAAGGTAATCGCCAGACCGGAAATCGCAAGAGGCCCTACGCCGTGTCCAATGAAAACACTGTCCGTAATATTATACAGTGAGGAAGCCGTCATCGCTATAATAGCGGGCACGGCATATTGTCTTAATAACTTACCAATACTCTCCGTACCGAGTTCGATTGGTCTATTTTGCAGTCCCATAGCTTTTCCTTTCCATTTTTATTAAGTACAACTATATAATCCCTAAAATAAAGGTGCGAATAAAACAACTGATTAATAGGAATTTACAATTTGAATTATCATATTTCCCAGATTCCGAAAGGCGTCCGGAATGAGGGTGCAAAGGTACAAAAAAGATTTGATCGAACAGCTTAGGTTTGATGACAAAGATTCTCCCTTATTTAATAAAAAAAACAGGAACCGGGAATTATCGTACCCTGAGTTCATCGAAGGGTACGTTCTTATACTATCTTCAGCTAAATGCGTGTGCCCTGTGCTTTTGGCTTCGATGAACTCAGCCAACAGTAATGAAAATCTTCATATGGCATTACCCGGAGAGAAGCGAAGAATCTTTTTGAAACAGAAACTAATCAGCTTAATTATATAACACCGTTCGATGAACTAAGGGTGCGGTATAAAACATCCCTTAAATAAAAAGGGATAATCCAAAAATCGGATTATCCCTTTTATGAAAAGAAAAAAAGGTCTATTCTTCTTCTTTGTTTTCTTCTTCGTATTTCTTAATGATCTCACTCTGAACATCAGCAGGTACCTGTTGATATTCCGCGAATTTCATACCATAAGATGCTCTACCGCTGGTAATCGAACTCAGGGTAGTTGAATACTTATTCATTTCAGCCAACGGCACCTTGGCACGGATAGTCTGGAATTCACCTTCACTGTCCATTCCCATAACAACGCCTCTCCTACCTTGAAGGTCGGTCATGACATCACCCATTCTGTCGGAAGGCACGAAAACTTCCACATCATAAATCGGTTCCAATATCTTGGCTCCTGCATTTTTAAAAGCTTCGCGGAATGCCTGGCGTCCGGCAAGTTTAAATGAAAGTTCATTGGAATCCACCGGGTGCATTTTCCCGTCATATACACTAACCACGATATCCCTCGCATAGGAACCTGTCAGCGGACCTTCTTCCATTTTCTCCATAATCCCTTTGAGGATAGCCGGCATAAAACGGGCGTCGATCGCACCACCCACAATACAGTTGTTGTAGACAAGTTTTCCGCCCCAGGGAAGGTCATGGGATTCCGTTCCACGGATCGGATATTTGGTCTGGTTCGGCATACCTTCGTAATAAGGTTCGATCATCATATGTACTTCTCCGAATTGTCCCGCACCACCGGATTGTTTTTTATGACGGTACATCGCTTCGGAAGGTTTGGTGATCGTTTCACGATATGGTATTTTGGTCGGATAATATTCAATATCGACCTTATTGATTTTTTCGATGATCCATTTCATCAGGTTCATTTGCTGTTCGCCCTGTCCAGATAAAATGATCTGTTTAAGTTCTTTGGAATATTCTACGAGGAAAGTTTTGTCGGTTTTAGCCAGTTCATTTAAAACGGCACCGAGTTTCTCATCATCCGAATTATTTTTCGCCCTTACAGCCGTACGGAATTTAGGTTCCGGATAAACAGTCGGTTCAATAATATCATCACCGGTTTTCACTAATGTATTGGAAGTGTGGGTACCTTTTAATTTGATGGTGGCAATAATATCTCCGGCCACGGCTTTTTCTACTTTTTCCCGGTTTTTCCCGGCTATACAGAGCAATTGCGACAGTCTTTCCTTGGTATTGGTATTGGGATTGAACATATCCATTGCTTCGGTAATTTCACCGGCATAGATCTTCATAAAAGAAACTTCTCCGAGATGCTGCTCGATGGCGGTTTTAAAAATATAAGCCGCAGCGGGATCAGCCACATTACAATTCAGCACTTTTCCGGATAACGTTTTAACGCCTTCCACTTCGTCGGGAGCCGGACAGGCGTTTTTAATGATTTCCATCATCCTGGTAACGCCCTGGTCACTTTTTGAAGCGACACAAACTACCGGGAAAGTACCGCGGTTGGCAATACCGAGTTTTAATCCGCGTACTACTTCTTCTTCGCTAAGCGTACCTTCTTCAAAGAATTTGTCCATGAGCGCTTCATCGTTTTCAGCTGCCGCTTCGATCATGGCATTCAGCATTTCTTCCGCTTTACTTTTTTCACTTTCCGGAATATCTTCCACAATTGTTTTTCCTCCGCCAACGGGGAATTTCAAAAGTTTCATCTGGAGCAGATCGATCACTGAGTCAAAGCCTGTACCTGCATTTACCGGATATTGTAAAGGAAGCACACTACCGCCAAAGTATTGTTTTAACTGACGGATGGTTTCGTCGAAGTTTGCTTTCTCGTGGTCTAGCTGATTGATCACGAAAACCACCGGACGATTCATGTTTTTAGTCCAGCGCCACTGGATTTCAGCACCCACATCCACGCCATTCTGTGCATTGATCACCATTAAAGCCGAATCAGCCACTCTCAAGGCTCCGATAGTCTCTCCTATAAAGTCATCAAATCCCGGACAATCGATCATATTGATTTTGATGCCCTCATATTGTGCGTACATAACCGTAGATTGGATTGATTGTTGTCTTTCCAGTTCCAATTCACGATAATCTGAAATAGTGTTTTTATCGTCCACGCTTCCCCGCCTGCTGATCACACCTCCATGAAAAGCCATAGCTTCCGCCACAGTGGTTTTCCCTACACGGTTTCCTCCAATGATGGCAATATTTCTAATTTCTTTTGTTTGATAGACTTTCATTTCTTATTCTAATTCTTTGATTTATATATTATTATTATCTGATTTTTTATAATTAGGGGCAAAAATACAATTTTTTTCAATGCAAAATAAGGTTGCCGAAGGAAATATCATAAGAAATAATGCTGGCCAATACCCTTTTCCGCACTTCCACTTTTTAGATATTATTTCTACATTTGCACTCTAAAAAACGGACTATGGAACTTAATGTAAACGGCAGGATTTTATCTTTGGAAACCCCTGTTATCATGGGAATCGTAAATTTCACTGAGGATTCGTTTTATGACGGCGGACGGTACATGGACGAACAAGCTTTCCTGAATCGGGTACAAAAGGTGGTCAGCGAAGGCGCCGATATCCTGGATCTGGGTGCTATTTCCACACGTCCAGGAGCTCTCGACCTGGACGAAGAAACGGAAAAAACACGTATCAGAGAATGTCTGGGTACCATTCTGCGGCATTTCCCTGATATTCCGGTTTCTATCGATACCTGGCGAGCTTCCGTAGCCGAAATAGCTATCGGAGAAGGAGCCGCGATGATCAATGACATCTCAGGAGGAACTTTTGACTCGGGCATGATTCCGCTGATCGGAAAATTAAAAGTTCCGTATTGCCTGATGCACACCACGGCCAAGCCCGAATCCATGCAACTCAATACCCGCTATGACTCCATCATCAGTGATATTTTATATTTCCTGGCAAAACAGATCGACGAATTAAAAAACGCGGGAGCCAATGATATCATGATAGATCCCGGTTTTGGTTTCGGAAAAACGTTAGAGCAAAATTATTTCCTTATGAACAATCTGGAAAGTTTCTCGGTTTTGGATCTGCCTTTATTAGTGGGAATTTCCAGAAAATCAATGATCTATAACCTGCTGGGTATTAAACCCGATGATGCATTGATTGGAACTACGGTACTAAATACTGTTGCTCTACAGAAGGGAGCCCATATTTTAAGGGTTCACGATGTTAAAGAAGCGAAAGAAGTGGTCAGGATCGTGGAACAACTGAAAAAACCCTTACTTACTGCCTGATGTACTTACGTTAAGACTTTTTATTGTATCGAAATTAAAACAAAATAACCATGACCAAGATCAGAATCACCAAGCAGTTTACTTTTGAAATGGCCCATTCCCTAACGGACTATGACGGTTTATGTAAAAACATCCACGGCCATTCCTATCATCTGGACGTAACCGTTATAGGTGAACCTATCCGGGATACTACTTCTCCTAAACTAGGTATGATCATTGATTTTGGCGACCTGAAAAATATTGTCCACAAAGAAATTATAGGACAACTTGATCATGCCTTATTACTGAACGAAAAGTCTGACCGGGAACTGATTTCTATTTTGAAAAAACATTACGAGAAGATCGTTTTATTGCCCTACCAGCCTACCACGGAAAATTTACTGGAAGATATGGCATTAAGAATACGAAAAAAGCTGCCCGTCGAGGTACAGCTTTTTTCATTGAGATTGCGTGAAACAGACCGTTCTTTCGCAGAGTGGTTTGCCTCGGATAACGATTAATTGTAATTTTCCAATTTTAATTTGGTATCGTAATATTTGATATTGGGACCACAATCCTCGATGATCATCTTATACCATTTATCCGGATATCTCGGATGGTCGGGAGAAACCGCATGTTGCACGGCTCCCTTGGTTTTGAGGAATTTCCCGTTTTCTTCTTTTTTAACGTTTCCGTCATTATACTTCACCAGCAAATAGACAAAAAGATCTTCCCATGCCTGGCAAACCTCACGGGTTTTATCATTGGAATATTCATTGATCCGTTGTTGCGCAGCAGCAGGATTGCTTTTGAAAAGGTCGACCATTTCCTGTTGCATCCGACGGATATCATCCACAAAAGAAGTTTCAAAAGCTTTTTGTTTCTCATTAATATGTTTGATCATATCATTATAACGTGAATAAGCGAAATTGCTCACTTTGGTGAAAGTCCAGAAAGCGGCCGTAGGTGAATAATCCACCATGGATCCGTTACCTTCCCTGAATTCTTCGGGAATTTCCGTAATACCGCAAAACATAGGTACGTAACAACTGCTGGCGGCATCGTCAACGCCGAACCATAAAATACCACCAAATTTGTCAGGTAATCCCGGACGGCATTGCGCCACGAATGAGAATCCTGTCTGTTGGGTAGCTGTAGCACGTTCGTGAAGATAAGTTTCGCCGTTATATTCCCAGGTCATGGGTCTCCAACGGTAAGGACAGGCATACGGACCCGCACCCAGATCCTGGGTCATATCCATGGAAGTTCCTTCGTAGTGATCCCTCATCAACTGCATGACATCCTGTACGGATACTTTTTTGGACGGTTTAATCCAGAGAGGCATACGATTCTGAAGATTATCACCGCGGGCATAGTCTTCATAAGGTTTCATTAATTCGGGGTTACAGCGGTAGAATCCGGCCCAAACGCGGGCTTCGCAGTAACGGGCAGCCGAAAAATCCAGCGGCGCGTAAGCATCACAGAAACTGAATTCGGCATCAGCGGCTTTTGCGTTATAATATCCTTTTAATTTAGCGAAAGAGATCACGTCATGTGAATAAACGGTCTCGATTTCAGGATTATTGATCTTTGCCATTTCCTTATTGGTAATGGATTTAACGCCGTCCCTTAACGGGAAAGTAGTGATTCTGGCCTGATTGGCATGACCTGAAATGTAACCGTCGGGAATTCTCCGGGCCACCCAAACCGCACCTTTAGTCCATCCTTTTACTGTTTTACCTTTGGTGTCTTTCATCTCTTCTCCTTTACCGATAAGTTCGAATATCCAGCACTCTTTGGGATCGATAATCGAAAAAGATTCTCCGGAACTGCAATAGCCATGTTCATTCAACAGTCCATCCAGTACCATGATCGCTTCACGGGCATTTTTCGCGCGTTGCAATGTCACATATATCAAAGAGCCATAATCCATGATTCCGTTAGGAACAGCCAGTTCTTCCCGTCCTCCGAAAGTAGTTTCCGAGATCGCCAGCTGGAATTCGTTAATATTCCCCACTACCGAATAAGTCTGGGCAACCTGGGGTATTTGTCCTTTTTTCTCACCTGAGTCCCATTCGATAATATCCAGCATAGTTCCCGGAGGATAGGTAGCCGCAGGCCTGTAATAAAGTTCTCCGTATAAGGTATGGGAATCGGCTGCGTAAGTCACCATATTCGATCCGTCGGTACTGGCACCGTTAGTAATAATAAAGTTAGTACAAGCCGGTAGATTTACATGCGCCATTGCTAACAATGCAATGACCATGGTCACACAAAATTTTTTCATAAAGTTTTAGGATTTATTTCGTTACTAAATAATGATTCACATTCGGAATAACCAGTACCGGCATAGGTGAGGTATTTAATAATTGTTGCGTGGTGCTTCCCAACCATATATCGGCAATATCCACTTCCCCTTCCCGCATGATAACCATCAGGTTAACCTCATGCTGGCTGCCGTATTTAACAACCGCTTTAGCCATATTGCCCTTGTAATTTACTATAGAATCTTCATACCTGATATTGGCTCTGGCGCATAACTTTGCGGCATGTTTCACCTGGACGGAAACCACATGTCTTTCCTCCGCGTTATTCTCCAGCACAAAACCCGTAAGTATGATCTTAGCGGCAAAAAGCTTGGCGAGCACCACCGCCGGTTTTACCTTTTGTAAAGTTTCGAAGCTCGTGTCGATAGGCACCAGCACCTGGATGATATCCCTTTTGATTTTAATACCTTCCCTTAATACCAATACCGGAACCGTGCTAGCTCCAACAGTTTTGAAAGCGTTGCTTCCGATAATCCTTTCCTCGAATCCGGAAATACCATGGGTCCCAATCACAATCATGGATTCTTTCAGGTTGGCTGCATACCTGGTGAGCTCAAGGTAAGGCTTCCCTTCGAGGATAACACTTTGAATATGGGAATTAGGGGCTTCCGCCTTGCTCTCATTCACCAGCTTCTCCAACTCCTCGTGCGCCAGGTTGATCAGTGAGTCTTTTTTCAACGCTTCCACTCCTTTCATGATACTGGCCGTTTTTACCCATACCAGATGCAACGCTCCCCCGGTCTTCAAAGCAATAGCCGTAGCATGGCGTAATGAACTGAGGGAATTCTCGGAAAAGTCGATTCCAACTACAATATTTTTCATGATTGTTTGTTTTAAATTACCGAAAGAACTGAAACTTTTGACAAAGATATAAAAAAATTCAACGAATTTCAACCTGTTTATATTATTTATGGTAATTTTGCATAGTGAGTTTATATGATCTAAACAAATTGATATAATGCCCATTGATACCTTTTCTTTTAAGCGTTTTCCTGCTATTTTGATTCCCGTTTTGTTATTCTTCTTACCCTTTTCCGGCAAGTCGCAGATAAACGACAAATCAGCCATCGATTCAGCCGTTAATATGATCTGGACAGGCGCAAATTTTGCATATCATTTCCCGGGAGGGCAAATAGCCGAAATTTTCAAAGGGAATTTTAATGTCGGGACCGGTTTTACCTACAAGACGGCTTCCAACTGGACATGGAGCGCCAATTTCAATTATCTGTTCGGTTCCAAAATGAAGCGTAACGACATTGAATTTATGAAATCCCTTTTCGGCGACGTATTTAATTCCCACAACCAGATTATCGATGGTAACGGCCAGAGTGCCACCGTTTATTTTGAGGGAAGATACTGGAATATAGGTGCGGGTATCGGTAAAATTATCCCCGTGAACAGATGGAAAAACTCCGGGATATGGATCAACACTAATTTCGGATTCTTCCAGCACAAGATCTTTATCAATATATTCCAGAATGATATCCCGCAACTCAGCGATGAATACAAAAAAGGGTACGACCG
Source organism: uncultured Bacteroidales bacterium (assembly GCA_937949745.1). GTDB lineage: Bacteria > Bacteroidota > Bacteroidia > Bacteroidales > WCHB1-69 > JAGVVH01. The sequence goes on from CALECM010000112.1 coordinate 31,990, forward strand.
TCGTTCTTCGGGCTTTTTCATGTCCCAGTTCATTGGCTATATGTTCATGCAGAAAGTGCGTGTAGCCAGTTTTTACGGCGGAATCGAGATTTACGAGATCTGGACCAAACCGGATCGCAATTATATTTTCACTGAAGGCCCTACCGAAGGAATGAAAAATAAATTCAGCCTTCTCGTAGGCCTTAAAATTGGTTGGGTGGTTCCCCTGCATGAAAAGAAAAAAACGACCAATTTCTATACTTTCTAATCCCGATGAGGTTTTTTTATACACTATTTGTCCTCTTCTATCACCTCGCTGTCATCCTGGTTTCCCCCTTCAATGCCAAAGCCAATCTCCGGCGTAGAGGTGTGAAAAAGGTATTCCGTGAACTGGAAGAAAAATGTTCGGAATTAGAACATATCATTTGTTTTCATTGTGCTTCACTGGGTGAGTTTGAACAGGGTAAGCCCCTAATGGAAAAGATAAAAAGGGAACATCCCGGATACACGATCATGGTCACTTTTTTTTCCCCTTCCGGATATGAAATCAAGAAAAACGATCCCATCGCAGATATCGTTACTTATCTTCCGGTCGATACGCCCCGGAATAACCGGAAATTTCTGGACATTGTAAAACCCGAAGCTTTCTTTTTTATCAAATATGAGTTTTGGTTCAACCTGATGGATGGACTGGATAAATATCATATTCCTTTTTTTTATATCTCCGCCATTTTCAGGCCCGGACAGTATTTCTTTAAAAAATGGGGAAAATGGTTTGCCGCCCATCTCAAAAATGTGACTTATTTTTTTGTTCAGGATATTCAATCAAAAGCGCTCCTTCAAAATTTAAACATTGAAAATGTGGAAGTTACGGGAGATACCAGATTCGACAGAGTCATGGAGATTGCCATGCAACAATTTCAATTGGATTTTGTTATTAGCTTTAAAAATAGCGGTAAACTTATTGTAGGAGGCAGTACCTGGAAACCTGATGAAAAGCTACTAAAAGAAGTGATGGATGCGATTCCCGGAGCATATAAATTGATTTTAGCTCCCCATTTAGTGGATACGAAGCATATCAAAGAAATAAAAAAATTATTCGAAGATTATCCTGTCACCACTTATTCCGAATCCAAAAATCAAAATCCTGCTGATTTCCAAATATTGATTATCGATAATATCGGAATGTTGAACAAGATTTATAAATACAGCGATATTTCCTACATCGGAGGGGCTTTTGAAACCGGTTTGCATAATATACTGGAAGCAACTGTTTACGGAGTACCCGTTTTTTTCGGACCGCATTACCAGAAATTCAATGAAGCCACGGCATTGATTAAATCCGGAGGGGCATACTCGGTCAGGAAGAGCCGGGAGATGACCGAAAAATTATATGAATTTGAAAATTCTCCGGAAACTTATGAGGAAGTATGCAGGTCATCCAAGGAATATGTACAACAAAATTTAGGTGCCTGTGACAAAATATACCGGAAACTTAAAGAATTAAAAATACCGGATTTCTAAAATTCATTCGTGAAATCCATACTATACCATAAAACCCATCACTATGAATGCCCAAATAAAATATTCGGATATCGTGGCGGCCCAGGCCACCTTAAAAGGCATTATCAAGACTACTCCGCTACAACCTACCAAATCCTTTTCCCAGATGGGAAACTGTAATGTTTTCCTGAAACTGGAGAACATGCAGACTACCGGTTCGTTTAAGGTCAGGGGTGCTTATAATAAAATATCCCATCTTACGGATGAGGAAAAGAAACGTCCCGTCGTAGCAGCTTCCGCCGGCAACCATGCACAGGGAGTCGCTTTTTCTTCCCGCGAACTGGGTGTGAAGAGCACTATCTTCATGCCGAGTTTCACTCCTCCGCTTAAAGTGATCGCCACCCGTTATTACGGTGCGGAAGTAATTTTGCAGGGAGACAATTTCGACGAGGCTTACGCGGCTTCGCAGGAATATTGTAAAAAACACGATGCCACCTATATTCATCCTTTCAATGATCCGCTTATCATTGCCGGCCAGGGGACGGTTGGATGGGAAATATTTCACCAGTTGCCGGAAGTACAGGCTGTCGTGGTGCCTATCGGAGGCGGCGGACTGATCGGGGGCGTGGCCATGGCGCTTAAAACGCTTAAACCGGAGATTAAAATTATCGGCGTGGAAGCGGAAGGCGCCGCCTCCATGTACGCTTCCCGGAAAAAGAAAGAAGTAGTCGATATTCCGCATGTCAACACCATTGCGGACGGTATCGCCGTTAAAAAACCAGGAGATATTACTTTTAAGCTGATGCAGAAATACGTGGATGATATTGTTACGGTAAGCGACCTGGAAATGGCCAATACCATTTATCTTCTTCTCCAGAGGGGAAAATTACTGGCCGAACCTTCTGGTGTAGCTTCTTTAGCGGCCATCCTCTATAAGAAAATCAATTTCTCAGGAATGAATGTGGTTCCGATCATCAGCGGCGGAAATATCAATATGTCATTATTGGAACAGATCGTCGAAAAGGGAATGATGGAGGAAGGATTACGGACCACTATGCAGGTTCTGATACCGGATCAGCCCGGTGAACTCAATAAACTGACCTATTTATTCCAAAAACTGAAAATCAGTATACAAACTATCGAACATGTACGTTCTATTACATCAGTGCCCATAGGTTACGTACTAATCATTTTCACGGTCGACCTGCAAAACCAGGAGCAACTTAACCTGATCGTGGATGAACTGGCTTCACGTGGCCTGCAGGCTAAAGTTTTAAAATAAAAGGAGATCAGATTTGGATTTTAAACTCGAAGCTCCGTTCAAACCAAGCGGAGACCAGCCCCATGCCATTAAAGAATTAGTCAATGGCATTAATCGCGGCGACGATGCCCAGGTATTATTAGGCGTAACAGGATCAGGAAAGACCTTTACGATAGCCAATATGCTTCAGGAGACGAACCGCCCCGCGCTTATATTGAGCCATAACAAAACACTGGCAGCCCAGTTATACAGCGAATTTAAGCAATTCTTCCCGCATAACGCGGTGGAATATTTTGTTTCCTATTACGATTACTATCAGCCCGAAGCATACCTGCCTTCGTCCAATACTTATATAGAAAAAGACCTTTCCATCAATACCGAAATCGAGAAACTGCGTTTGCGTACTACTTCGGCACTTCTTTCGGGAAGAAGGGACGTCATCGTGGTGGCTTCCGTTTCCTGTATATACGGTATAGGGAATCCGGATGATTTCGGGAAGAATGTGATCCAATTGCAAACCGGTATGGTTCTCGACAGGAACAACTTACTTCATGCCCTTATCAACAGCCTTTATTCGCGTACCGAACTGGAACTGGAACCTTCCCGTTTCAGGGTTAAGGGGGAGAGTGTGGATATTTTTCCGCCCTATAATGATTTCGCGTACCGTATCATTTTCTGGGATAATGAGATCGAAAGTATTTATGAAATAGACCCGGTTTCGGGAGGGAAGATCAATAATCTCGATAACCTCACTATTTATCCCGCTAATATTTTCGTCACTTCCCAGGAATCCATGCAGGATGCCATACAGCAAATACAACTGGACCTCGGCGTACATATCGATTATTTCAAATCTTTAGGCAAACATCTGGAAGCCAAAAGACTGGAAGACAGGGTTACCTACGATGTGGAAATGATGAAGGAATTAGGCTACTGCTCCGGTATTGAAAATTATTCACGTTATTTCGACAAGAGAAACCCGGGACAGCGACCGTTCTGTATTTTGGATTATTTCCCCGATGATTTTCTTATGGTCATCGATGAAAGCCATGTCACCGTACCCCAGATAGGTGCGATGTACGGAGGGGACCGTTCACGTAAGCAAAACCTGGTGGATTTCGGGTTCAGGCTGCCGGCGGCTTTGGACAATCGTCCTCTCAAATTTAACGAATTTGAAGACCTGGTAGGCCAGACTATTTTCATGAGCGCAACCCCGGCCAAATATGAACTGGAAAGAAGTTCCGGCGTTATTGTGGAGCAGGTCGTGCGACCCACAGGATTACTGGATCCTGTTATAGAAGTAAGACCCGCCGACAACCAGGTGGACGACCTGCTGGAAGAGATCGAACAAACCGTATCCAAAGGCGAACGGGTCCTGGTTACTACTTTGACCAAGAAAATGGCCGAAGAGCTCACCTCCTATTTGATCCGGATCGGTATCAGGACACAATACATCCATTCCGAAGTCCACACCCTCGAACGCGTGGAGATCCTTAAAGACCTGCGTTTCGGGACTATCGATGTACTGGTCGGGGTGAATTTGCTACGTGAAGGCCTTGACCTTCCGGAAGTATCTTTGGTGGCCATTATGGACGCCGATAAGGAAGGATTTTTAAGGAATGAACGCTCGCTTACGCAAACCGCCGGCAGAGCCGCAAGGCATGTAAACGGACGGGTGATATTCTACGCCAACAAAATCACCAAATCGATGCAGGCCACCATGGACGAAACAGCACGGAGACGCGCCAAACAGATCAAATATAACGAGGAAAACCATATCACCCCACAGAGTGTAATCAAGTCCGAAGATATTTACCTCGCCGGTACTATCGACGGAAAATTTACCATGGAAAAAGAATATATCCTCGACAATACCTTCAACAGTGAAGCGGCAGAAAAGGAAATCCCCAAAATGATGAATAAAGAGCAACTTTCAAAAAAGCAGAAAACCCTCCGTAAAGAACTGGAAGTTGCCGTTAAAGCCCTTGATTTTATCAAAGCTAAGGACATACGGGATGAGATCAGGCATATCGACGAATTAATAAAGGAATACGATAAATAATTATCACGTTTCTTCTTTTCCATTTTCAAATATTTAAAAATCCGGATAAATTAAAAAGGGCCTGCCTCACGGCAAGCCCAGATATAAATTCATACATGAGCGAAGGCCTATGCCATCGCGCCGTTATTGTCGATCATGGGAAGTTCGATTGCCATTTCTTTGATCTTTCCGTTTTTATCCTCAAATTTCTTGATATTATCCGCTAAAGCATTTAAAAATCTTTTGGCATTCTGAGGAGTCATGACAATCCTGGATCTCACATTTGCTTTCGGGACACCTGGCATCATTGCCACAAAATCCACAATGAATTCTGCATTGGAATGCGTGATAATTGCAAGGTTGGAATAGACTCCCTGTGCAATGTCTTCAGATAAATTAATATCCAATTTGGGTTGTTCTTTCATATTATAATTCTTTTGAAGCCATTAAACTTTGATATTCTTCCATGGAACCTACTTCAACCGACTGGTACTCTTTTAGTCCGGTACCTGCCGGTATCAAATGTCCGACAATTACATTTTCCTTCATACCCAGTAACTCATCCCTCTTGGCATTGATAGCAGCTTCGGTAAGGACTTTGGTTGTTTCCTGGAATGACGCGGCGGATATAAAGCTGCGGGTTTGCAATGAAGCACGCGTGATACCCTGTAATACCGGTTTTCCCGTCGCGGGACGCGCATCACGTACCTCGATCAATTTTAAATCCTTACGTTTAAGGAAAGAATTCTCATCCCTCAATTTCTTCGCATTGATCATTTGCCCTTTCTGATATTCGGCAGAATCACCCGGATCAACCACTACTTTCCTTTCCCAGATCTGGTCATTTTCTTCCTGGAAATCGATTTTGTTAACCAATTCTCCCTGGAGGAATTTAGTATCACCCGGATCTTCAATTTCCATCTTACGCATCATCTGGCGCACAATTACTTCAAAGTGCTTGTCATTGATCTTAACACCCTGAAGACGGTATACTTCTTGTATTTCATTCACGATATACTCCTGTACTTTCATGGCTCCTTTGATAGATAAGATATCGGAAGGCGTGAGCGCTCCTTCGGAAAGCGGAGTTCCTGCTTTTACAAAGTCGTTTTCCTGTGCCAGGATCTGTTTGGAGGTCGGGATAAGATAAACTTTCTCTTCCCCTGTCCTGGAGGTTATCTTCACGGAACGGTTACCCCTTTTCAGTTTCTTTTCGAAAGACACGACACCGTCGATTTCAGATACAACGGCAGGATCGGAAGGATTTCGCGCTTCGAAAAGTTCCGTAACACGCGGAAGACCCCCCGTGATATCGCCGGCTTTACCGAACGAACGCGGTATCTTCACCAGTATTTCCCCGGAGTCGATGATCTGTCCGGCATCTACGGCCAAACGGGCGCCTACGGGAACATCGAAACTTTTGATGAGCTCATCTTCGTTATTAAAGATCAAAACACTCGGGTTTTTGGTCTTAACACGACTTTCGATAATCACTTTATCCTGGATATTAGTCTGTTCATCGATTTCGATACGATAGGTTACCCCTTCAATGATATCTTGGAATTCCACACGACCCGGAACATCGGAGAGGATCAAAGCATTAAACGGATCCCAATCTGCGATCAGGTCACCCTTCTTCACCATATCACCCTGTTTGAAATAAAGGGAAGCTCCGTAAGGAATATTTCCCGAGGTCAGGGCAACACCTGTTTTCGTGTCGATAATCTTCATTTCTGCCGAACGTCCGATCACTTTAAAGAAAGGTTTACCGTTATCAGAAGTTTTTTCGAGGGCCCTCAATTCATCGATACTTAACATACCGTCGTAACGGGCTTCGATTTTACTGTTGGCAGCGATATTACCGGCCACACCCCCTACGTGGAACGTACGGAGCGTCAGCTGTGTACCGGGCTCACCGATAGACTGGGCAGCGATAACACCCACGGCTTCCCCGATCTGTACCATTTTACCGGTAGCAAGGTTACGACCATAGCATTTCTGGCAAACTCCGTGTTTGGATTCACAGGTAGGTACCGAACGTATTTCCACTTCTTCGATAGGAGAATCCTCGATGATCCGGCAATATTCTTCCGTAAGTTCCTCGCCGGCTTTGATGATCAATTCCCCGGTCTGCGGATGATACACATCGTGTAAAGTAACACGTCCCAAAAGACGGTCATAAAGGGTTTCCACCACTTCTTCGTTTTTCTTCAGAGAACCTACCGGCATTCCCCTTAAGGTACCGCAATCCTCTTCCGTAATAATTACGTCATGGGAAACGTCTACCAGACGACGGGTCAGATAACCCGCATCGGCTGTTTTCAACGCAGTATCGGCCAAACCTTTACGGGCACCGTGCGTAGAGATAAAGTATTCGAGTACCGAAAGACCTTCTTTAAAGTTGGATAAAATCGGATTCTCGATGATTTCCCCTCCGGTGGCGCCGGCTTTCGTCGGTTTTGCCATCAAACCACGCATCCCTGATAACTGTCTGATCTGCTCTGCCGATCCACGGGCTCCGGAATCCCTCATCATATGTACGGGATTGAATCCGCGGCGGTCATTACCGATCTGGCGCATCAGGATACTACTTAAGCGCGCATTCGTATGCGACCATACATCAATTACCTGGTTATAACGTTCCGTATTGGTGATGAATCCCATATTATAATTCATGGTAATTTCATCCACCTGTGAATTAGCTTCTTCAATAAGAGTAGATTTTTCCTCCGGAATGATCACATCACCCAGGTTAAAGGAAAGACCTCCTTCAAACGACATACGGAATCCTAATCCCATAATATCGTCAAGGAATTTAGCCGTTTTGGCATTACCTGCTTTATAAAGTACTTCACCGATAATATCCCGCAAGGATTTTTTGGTTAACAAACGGTTGATATAACCAAAACCTTCAGGAACATATTGATTGAATAATACTCTTCCCACAGTAGTTTCGGTAAGAACTTTCTGTCCGTCGCCTTTCAGGTCTACGCGGCACTTTATAACCGCATTCAAATGTACTTTTTTCTCATTGTAGGCAATGATCACCTCTTCGGGGGAATAGAATTTCAATCCTTCTCCCAGAACGCGTTCGTTCGGTGTGGAGGCAAGTTCTTTGGTTATGTAATAAAGACCCAATACCATATCCTGTGAGGGAACCGTAATAGGAGCACCGTTAGCAGGATTAAGAATATTATGCGATGCCAGCATCAGCATCTGGGTTTCCAGGATAGCAGCGTTTCCAAGAGGAACGTGAACCGCCATCTGGTCACCGTCAAAGTCGGCATTGAAGGCCGTACAACATAACGGATGCAATCTGATGGCTTTCCCTTCCACCAAACGGGGCTGGAAGGCCTGGATACCTAAACGGTGTAATGTAGGAGCACGGTTCAGGATCACCGGATGGCCTTTCAATATATTTTCAAGGATTTCCCATACGATGGGATCTTTCCTGTCTACGATTTTTTTAGCGGATTTTACCGTTTTCACGATTCCTCTTTCCAATATTTTCCTGATGATAAAAGGCTTGAACAATTCAGCCGCCATATCTTTAGGAAGACCGCATTCGTTCATGTGTAATTCCGGACCTACCACGATAACCGAACGGCCCGAATAATCGACACGTTTTCCCAAAAGGTTCTGACGGAAACGTCCCTGTTTACCTTTTAAACTGTCCGAAAGAGATTTAAGGGCACGGTTTGATTCCGTTTTCACCGCATTTGCTTTTCTGGAATTGTCGAAGAGAGAATCCACAGCTTCCTGCAACATACGTTTTTCATTACGCATGATCACATCGGGAGCTTTGATTTCGATCAATCTCTTCAAACGGTTGTTACGGATGATCACTCTCCGGTAAAGGTCATTCAAGTCGGAAGTTGCAAAACGGCCTCCGTCAAGGGGAACCAACGGACGCAATTCCGGCGGTATAACCGGAACGATCTTTACGATCATCCATTCAGGTTTATTGGCAGCACGTTTCCGGCTGTCCCTGAAAGCTTCGAAAACGTGAAGCCTTTTCAGGATATCCTGTTTCCTTTGCTGGGATGTTTCATTATTGGCCCTGTCTCTTAATTCATAAGACTCTTTATCAAGATCGATCTGGCTTAAAAGATCGTAAAGGGCTTCCGCTCCCATTTTAGCGATAAACTTATTGGGATCGGAATCTTCCAGCATCCGGTTATCCGGAGGAAGAGAATCGAGGATATCGAAATATTCTTCTTCCGTGATGATAGCGCGGGGCTTAATGGTCTCACTTTCAGCTAAACCGGCCTGTATTACGACATATTTCTCATAATATATGATAGAATCGATGATCTTGGAGGTAAGTCCGAGAAGCGCGCCGATCTTATTGGGAAGCGATTTAAAAAACCAGATATGGGCTACCGGAACCACGAGCTGGATATGTCCCATTCTCTCGCGGCGGACTTTGCGCTCTGTAACCTCTACTCCGCAACGGTCGCAAACGATACCTTTATACCTGATCCTTTTATATTTTCCGCAATGACATTCCCAATCCTTTACAGGTCCGAATATTTTCTCGCAGAATAATCCTTCCCTTTCCGGTTTGTAAGTCCTATAGTTAATGGTTTCAGGTTTCAGAACCTCACCATGGGATTGTTCCAGTATGGATTCGGGTGAAGCCAGGCTTATGGTGATGCTCGAAAACTCTTTTCTTGTATTATTGTCTTTTCTGAAAGCCATAATATATTTTATATTTTTTTATTTTATTAATCAAATTGAACATCCAGTGCAAGACCTCGAAGTTCATTCACCAGGACGTTGAAAGATTCGGGCAATCCGGGTAGCGGCATATTGTCACCTTTCACAATAGCTTCATAAGCTTTTGCCCTTCCTACCACGTCATCGGATTTCACCGTCAGGATCTCCTGCAATACGTTGGCCGCACCGAAAGCTTCCAGTGCCCAAACTTCCATTTCCCCAAAACGTTGTCCACCGAACTGGGCTTTACCTCCGAGAGGCTGTTGCGTGATGAGAGAGTATGGTCCTATGGAACGGGCATGCATCTTATCGTCAACCATGTGATGGAGTTTGATCATATAGATATAGCCTACCGTTACCTTTTGATGAAAAGGTTCGCCTGTTTCCCCGTTATAGAGTTGTACGCGACCGTTTTCCGGAAGACCGGCATCAGCCATATATTTGTTGATCTCATCAAGTGATGCACCGTCGAAAATCGGAGTAGCGAATTTCATCCCTAACTCTTTACCTGCCCAACCCAATACGGTTTCATAGATCTGTCCCAGGTTCATACGGGAAGGTACACCCAGCGGATTCAAAACGATGTCAACCGGGGTTCCGTCTTCAAGGAACGGCATATCTTCGGCCCTGACTATCCTGGCCACAATACCTTTATTTCCGTGACGTCCCGCCATTTTATCACCCACTTTAAGTTTACGTTTGTTAGCTACATAAACCTTCGCCATCTGCACGATACCGTTCGGAAGCTCGCTACCGATGGTAGCATCGAATTTCTCACGGATCAGCCGGGCGTTCAGTTCACGTTCTTTCACAAGGTAATTCCTGATAATTTCAGCCACAAGCCCGTTGATCCTGGTATCATTCGTCCATTTGGAAACCGTGACATTGGCAAAATTAACCGTCGCCAATAATTTCTGGGAGAATTTGGCACCTTTCTGGATCACGATATTTTTGGCATTGTCGTAAATATTATGGGCAATCTTACCTTCCAGCAGGCGATACAATTTCGTTATGATCGCATCTTTCAGTTGTTCGAATTCCTTATCATATTTAGCATCGATATCCTTAACGATATCTTTATCTTTGGATTTCGTTTTCCTGTCTTTTACCAATCTTGATAATGACTTGGCCCCGATCACAACACCTTTCATGGAAGGAGGAGCTTTCAGGGAAGCATCTTTCACATCCCCGGCCTTATCACCGAAAATAGCCCGGAGTAATTTTTCTTCCGGAGTAGGATATGATTCTCCTTTCGGAGTAATTTTCCCGATCAGGATATCGCCTTCATTGACATCGGCACCCACCCTGATCAAACCATCTTCGCCAAGGTCTTTGGTCGCTTCCGTAGAAACGTTCGGGATGTCATTGGTCAATTCTTCGATACCGCGCTTGGTATCCCTTACTTCAAGGGTAAACTCTTCGATATGGATAGAGGTAAAGAGGTCTTCTTTAACCACTCTCTCGGATATTACGATCGCATCCTCGAAATTATACCCTTTCCAGGGCATAAACGCCACCATCATATTTCTTCCCAGCGAAAGTTCCCCGTCGCGGGTCGCATACCCTTCGGTCAATACTTCGCCTTTCTCCACTTTCTGTCCTTTGGTAACGATCGGGCGCATGTTAATACACGAGCTCTGGTTTGTCCTTCTGAATTTCACCAGCTCATAAGTGCGTATATTGGATTCGAAACTTACGATTTTTTCGGTTTCGTTATATTCGTAGTTTACCACAATTTTTTCCGCATCCACATATTCGATCACACCGTCTCTTTCGGCCCTGATCAACGCTCGTGAATCGAGGGCAACCTGGTATTCCAGGCCGGTACCCACGATAGGCGCTTCCGGCTGTAACAACGGAACAGCCTGCCGCATCATGTTGGAACCCATCAATGCACGGTTAGCATCATCATGTTCCAGGAACGGGATCAAAGAAGCCGCGATGGACGCGATTTGATTCGGCGCTATATCGATCAGGTCGATCTGATCTTTGGTCAGGATCGGGTAATCAGCCAGGTTACGGGCTTTTACGCGGTCTTCCAGTACACCGTCTTCGTTCATCGTGGTTTTAGCCTGCGCAATAGATTTATTCTCTTCCTCTTCCGCGCTCAGGTAAACCGGTTCCGATTCAAAATCCACTTTACCGTCTATTACTTTCCTGTAAGGAGTTTCGATAAATCCCAACTGGTTGATCTTAGCAAAAACGCATAAGGAAGAAATCAATCCGATATTCGGACCTTCAGGTGTTTCGATGGTACAAAGCCTTCCGTAGTGGGTATAGTGTACGTCACGAACTTCGAAACCGGCCCTTTCCCTTGACAAACCTCCCGGTCCCAGGGCGGAAATCCTTCTTTTATGTGTAATTTCCGACAGCGGATTCGTCTGGTCCATAAATTGTGAAAGCTGGTTCGTTCCGAAGAAAGAATTGATAACGGCAGATAATGTTTTCGCGTTGATCAGGTCAACGGGAGCGAAAACTTCATTATCCCTCACATTCATTTTTTCCCTGATCGTACGGGCCATACGTGCCAATCCTACGCCGAACTGGTTGTATAACTGTTCGCCTACGGTCCTGACACGCCTGTTACTCAAGTGGTCAATATCGTCTACCTCGGTTTTAGAGTTGATCAATTCGATAAGGTGACGGATAATGGAAATAATATCTTCTTTGGTTAATACGCCCACATCCATGGGAATATTAAGATTTAGTTTCTTGTTGATACGGTAACGGCCCACTTCGCCCAAATCGTAGCGTTTGTCCGAAAAGAAAAGTTTTTCCAGTGCGGTACGCGCGGTTTCCTCGTCGGGTGCAGCCGTATTCCTTAATTGCAAATATATATATTCGATAGCTTGTTTCTCGGAGTTGGTCGGATCCTTTTGCAGGGTATTGAATATGATCGAATAATCTGTCTGTTTGTTATCCTGTTTATGGAAAAGAACGGTTTTGATATTGGCATCCGCAATCAGGTTTATATGTTTCTCTTCCAGTATGGTTTCCCGTTCGATCAGGATCTCCGTACGTTCAATATTTACCACTTCACCCGTTTCCTCATCCACAAAGTCTTCATTCCAGCTTTTCACCACACGGGCTGCAAATTTTTGTCCGATAAATTTTTTCAGGTTTGCTTTGGTCGCTTTCACTTCCTGGGCAATATCAAAAATATCGAGAATATCTTTATCGGTTTCATAACCGATAGCCCTTAACAGAGTAGTTACGGGCAATTTCTTTTTCCGATCAATATAGGCATACATCACATTATTGATATCGGTAGTAAATTCCATCCATGACCCTTTAAAAGGGATGATCCTGGCCGAATAGAGCTGGGAACCGTTGGAATGGAAGGAGGAACCGAAGAAAACCCCCGGCGAGCGGTGCAATTGTGAAACCACAACCCTCTCTGCACCGTTGATGATGAATGTACCCTGAGGCGTCATATAAGGGATCATCCCGAGATATACATCCTGGATAACCGTCTCAAAATCCTCATGATCGGTATCATTACATGAAAGTTTCATTTTAGCTTTAAGCGGTACACTGTATGTGAGGCCCCTTTCCAGACACTCATCTATGGAATAGCGCGGTCCGTCGATATAATAATCGAGGAACTCGAGAACAAAACTATTCCTTGCGTCCGTAATAGGGAAATTCTCTGCAAAAACCTTAAATAAGCCTTCGTTATGCCTGCGTTCGGCATCCGTATCTATCTGAAAGAAATTGTTGAAGGATTTGATTTGAATATCTAAGAAGTCGGGATATTCTACAGGTTTGGTAGATGCAAAGCTAACTCTTTTATTATTTTTTGTTGCCAAGGTAAATTTAATTTTAAGTGTTTAAATTTCAGTTGTTTAAAGGGCGGATAACCATTATTTGTTTTTATTATCTTCCTGCCCGCATTTATAAACAACAATAAGTACAAAACTTCCACGGGTATAATGTGGAAGATTTGTACCATTATTGTATTGGAAATTATCCTTTACTTCACTTCGACTTCAGCACCGGCTTCCTCGAGAGATTTTCTCAAGCCTTCTGCTTCGTCTTTGCTAACGCCTTCTTTAACAGCTTTAGGAGCACTGTCAACTAATTCTTTAGCTTCTTTAAGACCAAGGCTGGTTAATTCTTTTACCAATTTAACGACAGCCAGTTTTTGTGCACCTGCTGCTTTAAGGATCACGTCAAAAGAAGTCTGTTCTTCTTCCGCCGGAGCGCCACCTGCTGCGGGACCTGCTGCTACTGCAACTGCTGCTGCAGCGGGTTCGATACCGTACTCGTCTTTTAATATTTGAGCTAATTCATTAACTTCTTTTACTGTTAAATTAACTAATTGTTCTGCAAATGCTTTTAAATCTGCCATAATTTTTATGATTTAAATGTTAACTACTTTATTTCTTTACTTTTAATTCTCTTTTTCGGATAAGGTCTTAACGATACCGGCCAATTTACCGCCACCTGATTGTAATGCGGAGATAACGTTCCTGGCCGGAGATTGTAATAATCCAACCAGGTCACCGATAAGTTCTTCCCTGGATTTAATATTACAGAGTGATTCTAACTGCTCGTCCCCAAAATAGGTTTCCTGCTCTATGAAAGCTGCTTTCAATAAAGGTTTCTGGTTTTTCGCCCGGAATTCTTTAATTAATCTGGCCGGCTGGTTACCGGTGTTGGAAAGCATAATAGAAGTAGGTCCTTCTAATGCAGGATAGATTTCCGAATAGTCCATTTCAGCTTGTTCCATGGCACGTTTTAAAAGGGTGTTTTTCACCACTTTTAATTTGATGTCACGTCTGTAACAAACTCTTCTTAACTGATTCACAACCTCAACGGTAAATCCGGAAATATCGGCAACATAGACATTCGAATAATCAGCTAAATCCTTAACCAACTCGTCAACAATCTGACTTTTTTGTTCTATTTTCATAATTCAACTTAGCTTTTTAAGGTTAAACTGTTACTGATTTCGCATCTACCTGTATTCCGGGACTCATGGTACTGGAAAGATAAATACTTTTAACATAAGTTCCTTTTGCTGCAGTAGGTTTCAATTTGATTATGGTTGACATCATTTCTTTGGCGTTATCCACCAGCTGGTCATTCGAGAAATTTACTTTCCCGATACCGGTATGGATAATTCCGTATTTGTCAACTTTAAAATCAATCTTACCAGCTTTCACATCAGCAACTGCTTTACCTACATCCATGGTAACGGTTCCGGCTTTGGGGTTGGGCATTAAGCCGCGGGGTCCCAAAATCTTACCGAGGGCACCAATCTTAGGCATGACACTTGGCATAGTAATGATGACGTCAATATCGGTCCAACCTTTCTTGATCTTATCGATATATTCATCTAATCCTACATAGTCAGCGCCGGCTGCTTTTGCTTCTTCTTCCTTATCAGGTGTACAAAGTACCAATACTCTAACCACTTTTCCCGTTCCGTGCGGAAGGGTTACAATACCTCTTACCATTTGATTGGCTTTCCTGGGATCTACTCCCAGTCGAACATCGATATCAAATGAAGCATCGAATTTGGTATAAGTAATATCTTTCACAATTTGTACAGCCTCATTCAAAGGATAAACTTTGTTTTTATCAAACTTAGCAAAAGCTTCTTTGCGTTTTTTTGATATTTTAGCCATGTGATTCTTGTTATTACTTGATTATTAATTATTTTCAAAAGGATTTTGTCCACCTTTTACCGTAATACCCATACTTCTGGCGGTACCGGCTACCATAGACATAGCGGATTCCACTAAAAAGCAATTAAGGTCAGGCATTTTGGCTTCAGCGATCTCACGTACCTGATCCCAGGTTACGGATGCCACTTTATTACGGTTTGGTTCTTTCGATCCTTTTTGAAGTTTGGTGGCTGCCATCAATTGAACAGCTACCGGAGGAGTTTTGGTAATAAAATCGAATGATTTGTCTTTATAAACAGTGATCACTACCGGTATCACTTTTCCTGCCTGGTCTTGTGTACGGGCATTGAACTGTTTACAGAACTCCATGATATTCACCCCCTTCGCACCTAATGCAGGTCCAACCGGCGGTGAAGGATTAGCAGCTCCTCCTTTAATTTGTAACTTTATAAGTCCAGCTACTTCTTTTGCCATTTTTAAATGATTTAGTTTGTTGTAACGACAATTTTGTTGAGATTTTACAATTTTTCAACCTGCATAAAACTTAATTCGAGAGGAGTTTTACGGCCGAAGATTTTCACCATAATCTTCAGCTTCTTTTTCTCGGCATTGATCTCTTCGATAATACCGTTAAAAGTGTTGAAAGGCCCGTCGATAACTTTGATCTCTTCACCCACGATGAAAGGGGGAGCAAAGGTCTCGTCTTGTTCCATCAATTCATCAACCTTCCCTAACATACGTGTGACTTCAGACGGCCTTAACGGCACCGGGATATCGGTTTTCCTTTTACAACCAACGAAACCGAGTACTCCGGGAATATTCAGCAATACGTTCTGTACTTCCCCGAGCATGATAGCTTCAACGAAGATATAACCGGGAAAATAATTTCTCTCTTTACTAACTTTCTTACCATTTCTGATCTGGTAAAATTTCTCAGTAGGGATTAGGACGCGTGAAACAAAATCCTTAATATGTGAAGCTTCAATTTCGCTTTCGATATTTTGCTTCACTTTCTTTTCGGTTCCTGTTACCGCCCTGATAACATACCACTTTTTTTCTACATCTGTCATGATCAAAGGTGTTGACGGAATAAAAAATCAACTTAATTACCCGAAAAATAAATAATTCTTAGAAGAACAGCATCCTCATAATGAAATTGAAGAAAAGATCCATCAATAATACGATAAATATTATGATCAGGGAAGCAATGGATACTTTTACAACACTGTCCTGCAAATTTGCGAATGTGGGCCACGTAACTTTATGCGCCAATTCGTCGTAACATCCTTTTACGTAATTAACTATTTTCATTTCCAGATAATTTTTCTGTATATATTTATGCTCTTTGCATTTTCAATTTAGAAGGAAGTAATGTATATATTTACTTTATATTCTCTCGTGCCCTGATCTTCCCATTTTACAGTAAATAAATTCAACCCCTTAAATTTCAATAGTTTACAAATTATAAAAAAGCCTTTTCCGCATTGTAACCTATTATACAACAAAAAGTCGGCAAATATACAAAATTATTTTAACATTTTTACGTGGATAAAAAAAAAATTCCATGAGGGGCTGGATATTGACAACTTTTTTAACCGGTATTTGTTACCGGACCATGTTCAATTTCTTTTTCAATAACATAAAAATGAAAGAAAATAATTGAAAAGTAAATAGTTACAAAGAGTAACCAAATTCATTCCCTAAAAGAATCAGAAGAGAGATTTAACCTAAAGTAAAGAATAAAAGGAAGAATATTCAACACTCCCGACCGGTATGAATGGTAAAGAGAAGGTTCGCCAATCACCAATATCCGAAAAGAGATAATTCTGCAAATCCGAAATCATAATTGGGGAATATATTCTCCAACTATTTCCCACATGGCCACGAGCCTTATAATATAAGGAAGAAGTCTGTTTAATAAATTTAGAATGCAATAAATTTATCTAATCGAATTATTTAATTTTGCACCATTACAAATTTTGAATATTCTGATTCTCTATTAAATTTTCAGCTATGAATAAAATATTCATGATCATGATGACGGCCGCACTTCTGTTCTCTTCCGGCAACGCAAGCGAAAACCCGGGAATGAATATTGACATTAGTTCCGCCGAAGCCTTTTTCCGCCTAGCAGATAAGATAACTTCGGGGATCAAGCTTACTGAAAAAGAATGGGATGAACTATTCGAAACCCGGGGCTACCGCAAAAACATAGAAGAAAGCTTCGAAGAAAAGGGAGAGTTTATCCGCAAAGCCATGAACCTGGCATACAATCCTTCAAAAACTGCCGAAAGAGACAGTCTCATGAGTATTCCTGTGGCTGAGAACGTATCGGACTGGGAAGCGTTGCTCATACGCGTGATGCTCGATAACTTTATAGACATCAGAGAAAATCAATTGGAAGTGGAAGAGCAATTGTATGCCATAAACGGTGACAAATTGGTGGCCGAAGCGGAAAAAAGATTGAAAAACTTTCTCGTAGATCCGGTTGATTCCCTGATAGTTCCCATTCCTATAAGTATCCTCTGTATAGAACCCGACGCTTTGAGCCATTCGGGCATGATCGTTTGGGACCTGAACCTTTTCCGAAAACAGAGCGAAGAGGACAGGGTTAATAATCTTGCCCACGAGATGTTCCACGCCTACCGCAGACATTTTACAGACGAGAGCAGATCAGAAGGTATTATGTCATTACTCCATCTCTGGCAGAACGAAGGGATCGCTGACCGGATAGACAAAAAATCGCTTTCCGATCTCTCGTCCGAATTTATCAGGTTCGGCCTTCCCGAAAGCTATGTCGACACTTACAATGATATTTACAGCAAAACTCACAGGACGTTGCAGGACCTGGAAAAATTAACTTTATCTTTTTTGCATGGAGAAATGGATCAGAAGCGCTACAATTCCAGTCTGAACGACTTTATTCAGTTCGGAGGACATCCAAACGCTTACTATATGTCCACTGTAATCAAAAATGCAGGCCACGAAAAGGAGATGATAAGTACTTTCGCTTCTCCCGTTGACTTTATAAAGCTTTACAATAAATCGGTTGCACCGGAGGATAGATTGGGTAACGAATTTATGGATTATCTTGAAGAAATAAATAAAAATTGACCCCAGCAATTGGTAATCTTTTATTTATGATATTATTCGAGAATAGAGAATGATTGTTTTACTCTTTCGTTCTATTTTTGAAATTCTGCCAAGTGATTTTTTGATACCGGTTTATATTCAACCGATAAAATCAAAAATCATACCTTTTTTACTTTATGATACCAATGGAGATACCGGGATAAATACTTTAATCCGGAACTGAGTAATTCTTCATAAAGAACATTGGATTTATAGTCTTTATCCAAACACAGCAGGTATATACAGGAGATATTACATTCTTCCTTCAAAAGGTCAAA
>CALECM010000113.1 GCA_937949745.1 uncultured Bacteroidales bacterium
AATGGTCCCTCAAAACGGAACCCTTATCTATAATCATGACGACGAAGTGCTCCGGCAGGTTTGCGCTTCCGTAACGGTACCTAAAAAATGCGCTTATACGGTACCGCCTCATTCTATTGAAAATGGAAAAACGTATCTTCAAACCGACTATGGTGATATCCCACTTATGATATTCGGGAAACATAACCTGGCTAATTTAAATGCGGCCCGGTTGGCCTGTATAGCTGCGGGTGTTAAGGAACAGGATTTTTATGAGGCTATGACTACTTTCAAAGGTGCGTCCAAAAGACTGGAGCTGGTTGCGGAGAATGACCGGTTTACCGTTTATAAGGATTTTGCCCATTCGCCTTCGAAAGTAAAAGCGACCATTGAAGCGGTGAAAGAACAATATCCGGATAAAAAACTGGTAGCCTGTTTGGAATTGCATACTTTCAGCAGCCTGAACGAGAAATTTCTAGCGGAGTACCGGGGAAGTACGGATCAGGCCGATACCGCGATCATTTATTTCAATGAGAAAGCTGTGGAACATAAAAAGTTGCCGCCGCTTACTCCGGATATTATTTACCGTACTTTCGGTAATGACCGGCTGGAGATTTTCAATGATTCGGAAAAGCTTATTGACCGGATCATATCTCTGGGTTCATCACCCTCGGTATTTTTGTTCATGTCTTCCGGTAATTTTAATGGGGTCAATTTGAACAATTTGGTCAATAAATTTGTACTTTTGCAACCTTAATAGTATTATTACATATATTTAAATAAAAATATCATTATGAAAAAGATTGTGTTTACAGCATCGCTTGTGTTAATGGCCATTTTGGCTTTTGCACAACCCAAAATTAAGTTTGATCAAACTACTTACCAGTTCGGGGATATTAAAGAAGAAGGCGGAAAAGTTACCGGTAAGTTTGAATTTACTAACGTCGGGGATAGCGCGCTTGTATTGGTAAGTGTTAGACCCGGTTGCGGATGTACGGCAGCTAACTACACCAAAACACCGATCGAACCGGGACAACGCGGTTTTATCGATGCCACTTATGATCCGCGTAATCGTCCGGGTGCTTTCACCAAAAGTATCCGTGTTACGACAAATGAACCCGAGGATGCGTCGAAATCTCCCCATGTCATCTACATCAAAGGTAATGTATTAAAGAGACCTCCTACAGAATTTGAAATAGCCGGATACAAAACCGGAAACGGAATGGTTCGTATCAAAGAAAATACCAAAAAACTGGAACTTAAAAATACCGAAAGTCATCTGGATACTTTCATGTTAAGGAATTTCTGGAACAGGAACGTGGCTGTGGACTATAAGAACATGCCCGCCCATATTACGGAGCACTACCGTAGTTTCGGCAAAGAACTTAAACCTAACGAAGAAGGTATCATCGTGTTGAAATATAACGCGGCGGCAAAAAATGAATTCGGTAACGTAAACGACCATATTATCCTGCAAACCAATGATACTCTCGAGAGCAATAAAGTGATCGCTTATACGGTAAAAATTAAAGAAGATTTCTCAGGTTTGAATGAAAGGATGCTGAAAAATGCTCCCGCCATCAAAGCCGATACACTTGTCGTTGATTTTGGCCAGGTAGCCCGGAACCAGCAGGTACAGAAAGAATTAAAAATCAATAATGCCGGAAAATCGCCGTTGATTATCAGAACCATACAGCCAAGTTCCAACGCGATCACCGTAACACCTAAAACACAAACGGTTGCTCCCGGAAGTTCTATCGTATTGGATATGCAATTCAAAGCCCAGGGAAGAAACGGTAAACAAAACGGTACTATTGACGTGATTTCCAATGATCCTACCAAAGATAACCTGGTGATTAAATATACGGCTGAGATATTAAAGTAGTTCCCAGTCGGCAATCTTAAGGTCGTCATCTTGCAGGATAGCAAGATAATTCATATAACGCGAAGAGGGTATTTTGCCCTCTTCGACTGCTTTTATAACAGCGCATTCAGGTTCCCGGAGATGTAAACAGTTGTTGAATTTGCAACAATTGTTATAGGCCCTTATCTCCGGAAAATAGTCCCGGATCTCTTCTTTAGAATACTGGATAAGTCCGAACTCTTTAATGCCTGGAGTATCGATGATGAATCCTCCGTTGTCAACAGGAAACATCTGGGCAAAAGTAGTGGTGTGTTTTCCTTTTTGATGATATTGGGATATTTCACCGATCTTTAAATTCAAATCCGGATATAGTGTATTGATAATTGCGGATTTACCTACGCCGGAATGACCACTGAATAAAGAAACCTTGTGAGCCATCCTCTTTTTCAGTTCTTCAAGGCCCGTGCCATCTTCCACGGATGTGCAAACCGAATCGTAACCGATCCCGCGGTAAAGTTCCACCAATTCCGCAACCTTTCCTTTTTCGCGTTCATCGTAAATATCCATTTTATTAAAAACGAGGCATGCGGGAATACGAAAACCTTCCGCTGCGACCAGGAAACGGTCGATAAAGCCTAATGATGAACGCGGTTCCTTCAGAGTTACTACCAAAAACGCCGTATCAATATTGGAAGCGATCAAATGGCTTATTTTGGATAATTTAGTGGATTTCCTGTCGATATAATTTTTTCTTTTTTCAATATCCGTAATATATCCGGAACCGTCTTCTTCCACGATATAGTCCACATGATCTCCCACCACAACCGGATTGGTGTTTTTGATGCCTTGTATGCGGAATTTTCCCCTGAGCCGGCAATGTATAATAGTGCCGTCCGGTTGCATAACCTCATACCAGCTTCCGGTAGATTTCGTCACGATTCCTTTCATTCCTGATATATTTAGATTTGCAAAATTACAAATAAGTAGATTGATAGTTTAATAATCTTTCCATCATTTTTATTTAATGCTAATCGGTTTATGTTGAAATTATTGAAATTATTTCATATTTTGAACAATTTTGTCCATTATATTTTTTATACCTTTGCCCGCTTAAACCATGGCTATAATGAAAATGACCCGTTTCAGGAAACTTCTTCCTATTATATTCTTTTGTTTCTTTTTCCAGACGACTATGGCTCAAAAATACACTTTATCCGGGATCGTAAAAGATCAGGATAACGGGGAGACGATTATGGGTTGTTATGTGATGTTGCTGGATGTGGAAAATCCGGGAGAACCGAAAGGAGCTATTACCAATAATGCCGGTTTCTATTCAATTACGGTAAATGCCGGAATATATCAGTTAAAAGTAAGCGCTCTGGGTTATCTGCCCGTGACCGACACCATCCGGATCGCGGGGAATGAAGTTTTGAACCTGGATCTGGCCGTCCATGTGATCACGACCGATGAAGTGGTGGTATCGGCCCAGAAAGAGGATCATAATGTAAGTAGTGTGGATGTGGGGAGAATGGAGATGTCGGTGGAAGCGATCAAGGCACTGCCCGCTCTTTTCGGTGAAGCCGATGTGGTGAAGGCCATACAGTTATTACCGGGTATCCAGTCCGGCGGCGAAGGTAATTCCGGTTACTATGTGAGGGGTGGGGGAGCCGACCAGAACCTGATCCTGTTGGATGAAGCCACCATATACAACGCCAGTCATTTGTTTGGATTTTTTTCCGTGTTCAATCCCAATGCCGTTAAGAACGTGGAGATTATAAAATCAGGAATGCCTGCCCAATACGGCGAAAGATTATCTTCCGTACTCGATGTGCATCAGAAAGAAGGAAATATGAAAAGATTCGGTATGGAAGGCGGTATCGGACTTATATTCGCCAACCTGACCCTGCAGGGGCCCTTTAAAAAAGACAAAGCTTCTTATATCATATCGGGAAGAAGAACCTATATTGATTTCTTGGTACAGCCTTTTTTGTCAAGTACCAGTCCGTTAAAAGGTATGGATTTTTATTTCTATGATGTCAATGCCAAAGTCAATGTGATATTGAACGATAAACACCGGTTATATCTGGGTGGTTATTTCGGACGCGATGTTTACGGGTTTAAGTCCGAATCCGGATCGACAAGGGCCAGGTTCAACTGGAGTAACGGCGCGGCTTCTTTACGGTGGAATTACATTATCAATTCCAAATTATTCCTGAATACTTCCGCAACGTTTACCGATTACTCTTTCCTTACGGATATGGGAATCGATGTGTATGCCTTCAATCTTAAGTCGGGAGTAAGGGATTATTCGCTGAAAAGTGAACTGACCTATTTGCCGGCTATACCGCACACTTTTAAATTCGGCATCCATTATACATTCCATCGATTTAATCCGAATACTTACGGAATAGACGCGGGCAGCAATACTTCGTTTTCCATGCCGGTATCTACGGCTTATTATGCGCATGAGGTTTCGGCGTACGTGAACGATGAATTCGATATTACGAAGTGGTTGCGGATGAATGTAGGGCTCCGTTACAGCCATTTCGAACATGTAGGCGGTTTTGTGAGGTATGTCCTGGATGAATTCGGGAATGTGGCGGATTCCATCACCTATAAACCCGGAGAACGGATTTCCCAGTATAATGGTCTGGAACCCAGGGTTTCGGCCCGTTTTCTGATTACCCCGCAATTTTCGATAAAGGCAGCCTATACCCTCAATTATCAATATCTTCATCAAATATCCATGGCCTCCATATCGCTGCCCACTGATGTGTGGATGCCCTCTACCGACCTGATCAAACCGCAGAATGCATCGCAGGTATCTTTGGGATTCTATTATAATTTTCATAAAAACATGTTCGAATCCTATATCGATATCTATTATAAGAAAATGAACAACCTGACGGAATACAGGGACGGACTGGATCTTTCGTTCGTGAAGGTTAATCCCGACCAATTATATGTTTTCGGGGACGGATATTCTTACGGTGCCGAATTCTTTCTTAAGAAAAACAGAGGCAGGTTCAACGGTTTTATCGGTTATACGCTTTCTTTTACCAAACGCCGGTTTGCAGAGTTAAACGAAGGGGTGCCTTTTTATGCCAAATATGACCGCCGACATGACGTATCGGTGAATCTGGTTTACGAGATCATCCGGAATAAATTATCGGTTTCCGCCGTATGGGTGTTCGCATCAGGAAATACGATGACGATTCCAACGGGACTCTATTTCTTCGGAGGGAGTATCATTACGGAGTATAGCGAAAGGAACGGTTACAGGATGCCTCCTTACCATCGGTTGGATTTCTCCGTGGACTGGACTATCGTGAAGAAAAAAAGATTCGAGACAGGATTGAATTTCTCGGTATATAATGTTTATAACCGCAAGAATCCCTTCTATATTTTTATAGAAACGGATACCGTATTCGATCCTTCCAACCAGAATTTTGAGATATCCACACAGGCATACCAGATGAGCCTTTTCCCTATTTTACCTTCCGTTACCTGGAATTTTAAATTTTAAAACGATGAAGAAAATCATTCCGATTCTTATGATGTCATTATTTTTCTCCTGCCAGACCGAGATTGATATCGATATTCCCGAATATCATGACAAACTCGTTGTAGAAGGTTACATCGAAACCGGGAAAGCTCCTGTGGTCATGTTATCGAGGAGCGTACCTTATTTTTCAACGATCGATATCAATACTCTAATGAATAATGTGTTGATAAGCAATGCTGTTGTGACGGTTACCTCAAGCGACGGTATCAGCGAAACACTTCGCCTGACCATGTCCGAAGAATATCCGTTATTGCTGGCATATACAGGTACGGGAAGAACCCTGGTGGGCGAACCGAATAAAAGATATGACCTGAAGATCGAATGGGAAGATAAAACTTATACGGCCAGCACGACTATTCCGGAATCTTTTCAATTGGATTCGATCTGGTTATATCCCTTCGGAAGGACGGAAGATTCCGTCAGTACCGTGAGGATTTTATTGAGCGACGATCCTTCCCAAACCAACTATTACCAATTCCTGGTCAAAGTACACGGGAAAAATTTAAGAGACCGGCTTTGGGTCTACACATTGCCTCCGGTTTTTGATGATGCCACTTTTAACGGACTTACTTTCAATTATGAGATCCTGCGCTCCACACCATCCACTTTATTTGCAGCCATGCTCAGTGATGAAGAAAAAAGGGAATATTACCGGATCTATTACCGTCCGGGAGATACTATTTTCGTAAAATCATCTTTAATGGATTACAACAGTTACAGGTTTTGGTCTACCGCCATGTCGGAGATCAGCTTCGGACAAAATGTCTTTATGAGTCCGCCGCCTATAGAATCCAATATACGTTCCAATACGGGAGAAAAAGTATTAGGTTCGTGGTGCGGCTATGGCAGTAAGATCGATACCCTCATTTATTCGAGGTAAAATTGTATTTTTGCATTCATATCTGTTGTATTAACCTATTTATAAAATTATGAAATTATTAGAAGGTAAAGTCGCCTATATCACAGGTGGAACCAGGGGAATAGGCAAAGGTATTGCCATGAAATTCGCCGAACAGGGAGCGGATATTATCTACACTTCCGCATTTGAAAGTGATGATACCGAAGATGTAGCCTCACAGTTGAGGAAAGTAGGCGTAAAAGCCAGGTTTATATTTTATGATGCTGCTGATTATACGGCCACTGAAGAAGCAGTTAAAGATGCTGCAGCTGATTTCGGGAAGATCGATATCATGGTGAATAATGCGGGAATTACGCGCGACAACCTGTTGATGAGGATGTCGGAGAAAGATTGGGATATGATCATGAATGTGAATTTAAAATCCGTTTTCAACCATACCAAAGCCGTTCAGCCTTTTATGTTGAAACAAAGATCGGGTTCGATCATTAACATGGCTTCCGTAGTAGGTATCAACGGAAATGCGGGACAGGGCAACTACTCAGCCTCCAAAGCCGGTATTATAGGTTTTACAAAATCGATAGCCCGTGAAATAGGAAGCCGTAATATTCGTTGTAATGCTATAGCCCCGGGATTTATCGCGACGGAAATGACGGAAGTGCTGCCGGAAGAGATCAAGAAAGAATGGACCCAGAAAATCAGTCTAAGGAGAATGGGTACCGTGGAGGATGTGGCCAACTGCGCCCTTTATCTCGCATCCGACCTTTCGTCTTACATCACGGCCCAGGTACTGGTTTGTGATGGGGGAATGTTATAATAGAGAATGAAAATATTTTATTGGTTATTATTGATTTTATTACCTGTCACGTTGTCCGCTCAACGTGATATGCCCCTTCGTTTCGAGTTGGAAGCGGCGAAAGATGCCGATGATTATAATGGAATTCCGATAGGAGAGAAGGGGTTTATTGTTTTTTATGAAGGAAATCTTGTCGGACAAGATTCCAGTTCATGGGTATTTATCCAATATGATACCAATCTCAAGAAAATGGCTCATCATGCCCTCACGATGCCCATTAATCTTCATTATGTGACGGGGGAATATGCCGATGATCATATATACCTGGTCTTTCAGGAGAATTTTCAAAGAAGAAGTGTTCCTAAAACATATTATGTGGATATGGAACTCCAAAACTTTACTTTTCAGAAACGGGAAATAGAGAATTTATCGGATCAAAATATAAGCTTCCTGAGAGCGACCGGACAAAGTCTTGTATTAATATCCTACGAGAAAAATCAATATGGCTTATATTTGTATGATATGATCCGGAATCAGCTGAAGAACCCGGAACTAACTACCGGTCAGATCGTATCCGTGGAATTTTGCGAAGTGGACACCATTTTCTCCCGGATACTTTGGGGGGTGGCTATTTCTTCCGGAGGTAAAAATTCATACTTGCAACTGATAGAAACCGATTTTCAGGGAAATAAAACCCGGGAAACGAATTATCCGTCATTTACCGATTACTATT
Organism: uncultured Bacteroidales bacterium; assembly: GCA_937949745.1. Lineage (GTDB taxonomy): Bacteria > Bacteroidota > Bacteroidia > Bacteroidales > WCHB1-69 > JAGVVH01. Next base: position 7,794 of record CALECM010000113.1, read on the forward strand.
ATAATTCTACCCGCTTAACCGTATTGGATACCGGATTATATTTGATTATGGGGACGTTTACCGACGGGAACGACCGTTATAAAGGAGATATGCATTCGGGCGTATATACGATGAATTATAAAAACGCAATGATCGAGGAGCCGCAGTTTTTCCATTATACCCATGTAAAAAGCAAAGATACGGTGGGAGATGGAAAGTCCAAAGACAGGAACTCCAATCTGCAATTATCCGTGGGTCCCATATACCGGTTGGGCGACCAATATGCACTCGTAACCGAGGTCTTTTATCCCGAATATTCATACAATTACGCCGGTAGCGGCTATGATCCTTATTATTACGGTTATAATAGTATGCCCGCCACAAGTACTTTCGTAGGTTACCGTTATATCAATGCTTATGTCACCGCTTTCGACCGGTCCGGGAATCTCTTGTGGGGCAATTATTTGCCTTTTTCCAATATTCTCACACAACGGCTTACCCACCGTGTAAATGTATACCCGTTAGGGAATAGCGCCATGATCTATTATTTATTTAATTCATCCTTAACCTATACCATGGTCAACGGTGAAGATGTGATTGAACCTTTAACCACCGTCAGGTTAGAAACCAATCATAACAGGGATGCCGTGGAATATAGCCGGAATCCGAAATTCGAACATTGGTATGGCGATTACTTCGTAGCCTACGGTTACCAGTATATCCGTAATAATTCCAAGGGCGTAAAATCCAAGCGCTACGTATTTTTCGCTAATAAATTGATCTGTAAATAATTTTGAAAGGAAGTGGCGGGAACGAGAGTTGAACTCGTGACCTCCGGGTTATGAATCCGACGCTCTAACCAACTGAGCTACCCCGCCGTTTTGCGGCTGCAAAAATACACATTTTTTTCAATTATACATCATTCCCTAAAAGAAATTCTGATAATGTATCTTCCTCCATTATAATTTAGGAGTAAATATTTATTATTTTTGTCATTCTTAAGTTTTCACTGAATGATCGAAGGAACTGTAAAGATCTAAATTTATATCTTTTAATTTTCACTTATTAAGTAATAAATACTTTTGTTAAAGATCCTTCGCTGCACTCAGGAATGACAATATATAATCAGTAATCGTAGTTGGCTGGGCCCGTCAAGACAAAGGACAAGGTAGCCGCTTAAAATCCTTTAACGTGAACGGAAGCATATCCTTCGAGAAACTCACTGTATCTGCTTAATTTACGATCACTTTTTGATAATTTTCTTTACGATAATTCCCTGATCCGTATCAAACCGTATAAAATAAATACCGGAAGGGTAAGGAGAAAAATCCAATTTAATCTCATTTCCCGTTTCCTGTTTGCGGGAAATTACTTTTCCCAGGAAGTCAAGGACATCTATATTATCAAAGACAATATCTGATTTTACGGTCAAAGAATTTTGAACCGGATTGGGATATAATGTTACCATGCGGGAAAGATCCGGATCCGTAATGCCAATTGTTTGTAAAGTCCTGAAAGTCGTATCTAAAGAATAAATATTGGTATCATTGTCCCATATATTTTTTATATGTACTTCATAAAGCGTATCGGCGATTAAATCGGTCAGGATCGTGTCCGGAGTGGAACATATAAGTTTCCGGTAAGGGTCATTCGTACCGGAAATTTTATATTCGATAAGCCAGCCCGTTTCATCGACTGCCGGTAACCAGGTCAATTTTGCCGAGTGATTCGTAATCTCCCCGATCATTAAATTTCTCGGCAATAAATACTCTGTTTTGATATCAAAAAGAACAGACCATTCACCAACCCAGCCGTTATCAGCCATAATATGATCGGTTACAACCAGTTTCCATTCTCCATTCATCGGGCAATTTAATAATTCATTCCAATTATCAACGGCCTGATATTCTATTTCCGGGACAGGATGGTAAACCAATCGGGACAGGGTGCGCAAGGAATCCATAGCTTCGATATAATACGAAGGAATACTCAGATTAGCCTGATCAAATATTTTTCCATTGGATGAGGTCGGAGACCAATAATAATCATAACAATTTCCCATTGACAAAGATGAATCACTTTGTGTGCAATCGTCAATATTACCCAAATTTAAACCGCAGGCCCGGGGCTCACCCAGGATTGTGCCCTGAGAAAGAGATCCGTGGTTAAAAAGCATAACCATGCTATCATTCGGACATTTTAATCCTACCGAAAGATCGCCGCCACAACTATGCTCCATTGAAATCTTCATACGGATAATGTCCGAAACAGAATTTAATAATATTCCTTCCGGAAAAAAATCTACTTCAATAATACTTACATATGGAGTTCCATTTTGATCCGGAATAAAGAAAGGAGTTTGCTGTTTGATTTCTACCGGACGGGTTTGAGCTTGTATGGAATAAATGCCAGACAATGCTCCCAAAATAATAATGAATAATGATTTTTTCATGGGAGATGGGTTTTGAATTTCAGGCAAATATAGTAATTAAATGTAATTATACTATTATAGTATAAATAAATGGAATAAAAGAGATACTATTTAGAAAATCCAGACATTTTTATTCTTTAATAAACTTTCTGGTTATTATACCATGCCCGGTTTCAAGCCGTACCAAATAAATACCGGAAGGATAAGAGGATATATCCCATACAACCTCCTTAAGCCGGCATTTTTTACCTTCTAATATTCTTCCCTGCATATCCATAATCTCAATATTTTCAAAAAGAATATCTGATTTTACAGTCAAAGAATTTTGAACCGGATTAGGATATAATGTTACCATTCGGGAAAGATCCGGAATTGCAATACTGTTGGCAACCTGCAATGTCCTGAAAACTGTGTCGAAAGAATGGAGATTGGTAAAATGGTCCCATACGTTACGTATACGTAATTCGTAAAGCGTATCGGCGACCAGATCCCTTAATACCGTGTCCGGAGTAGTACAGTATAATCTCTGAAACGGATCACCGGTTCCGGAAATCCTGTACTCAACCCACCATCCGATCTCATTATCCTGGGGTAACCAGGTTAATTTTGCCGATTGCGAAGTGATATCTTCAATTACTAAACCTCCCGGCAACAGCAATTCGGTACTTGCATTAAAAGTGACGGACCACCCGCAAATCCACCCGTTATCACCCTTCCTCAGATCAAATACTTTAATTTTCCAGTTTCCGTTCATCGGACAACCTATTAAATTTGAAAAGCTGTTGAAGGGAAGATAATCCAATCCGGGAGCCGGATGACTGATATTGGAATCTGCTTCCGTCCGCAGAGAATCAGATACTTCAATATACCAGGAAGGAGATATCAGGTTATCGGCAAAAGCGATCGTTCCATTGGAAGAATTGGCAGACCAGAAATAATCATAACAGTTTCCCATTAACGACGAAACTTCGCTATCCGTGCATGTATCCTGGATTTCCGTGTTCAATCCGCAGGCCCATGGCTCACCCAGTATGGATTTATTCAGACTGGAATTACCTGAAAGCAATGCCACATTTTGTCCGTTCGGGCATTCCAGATAAACATATAGGTCCGCAAGATAACTGTGCTCCATGGCTACTTTAATACGTTCAATGTCGGTGTCGGAATTGAATTTACTATTTTCCGGGAAAAAATCAATATATAAAGTACTTTCCTGCCATGCGTAAGGTTCATCAGGAATGAAGAGTGAACTGTCCTGTTTAAACTCCACCGGACGGGTTTGGATAATCGCAGGCGGATCCGGTAAAGTCCTGAAAGTAGTATCCAGGGAAAACTGATTCGTATCATTTTCCCAGAAGGTATGGATGCGAAGTTCATAAATCCGGTCATCCAGTAAATTTAATAATAAGGCATTAGGTGAAGAAGTGGTCATACGCCGATACGGTCCCTGATCGCCTGAGATTTTGTATTCGACCAGCCATCCGGATTCATCCGCTACCGGAGTCCATTTTAATCTTGCCGAATGAGTCGTGATATCCTCAATTTTCAAATCCTTGGGCAATAAGTATTCTTTTTCCACATCCAGTGTTATCGACCAGTCGCAGATCCAGCCGTTATCCATTCCGATATTATCGGTCACGATAAGTGTCCAGTCTCCGTTCATCGGACAACCCAATAAATTATCCCAGTCACTTAAGGGCTGATATTCTATACCGGGTGCCGGATGACGGAGATCCGGACCGGTAAACTTTCTCTCTAACTCAGACGCATCAAGATACCATGAAGGGGTTACCAGATTTGCGGAGTCAAATATGTGTCCGTTGGTGGAACTGGGGGACCAAAAATAATCGTAACAATTGCCCATTGCAGTGGATAAAACCGTGCAAGCATCAACCCTGCCCATATATAACCCGCAAGCCCATGGCTCACCCAATAAGGTATTTCCCGGAGTAGTGCTCTTGTCGAAAAAAGTGATGCTCTGATTTCCCGGACATTTTAATTGCAGTGTAAGGTCCTTAGCACAGCTATGTTCCATTGCAACTTTAACGTTGATCAACTTCCAGATATGATTCAGCCATCCACCTTCCGGAAGAAAATCGATATGAATACTTGTTTGATAAGAAACGCCCACTCCGTCGGGAATATAAAAAGGAGTACCTTTCTTTAATTCTACCTGCCTGGTTTGGCCCGCAATGGGATCACTTGTAAATAAAATTACGATAATAATAAATAATAATTTTTTCATGAATATTATAATGGGTTAAAATACGATGCAAAAATATAAAGTTATGGTGAATTTAATAAATAAAATAGGAGAGGAGGCTGACTATTTTTTATATATAAATTTAAATCTTTACCAATAAAAATTTTTATCAGTTAAAATTTTTAAGTAAATATCCATTCATTTGGAAATGCATAGGAAGTTTATCTAAAAAACAATAAATTCCGGAATATTCCGCAAAGTTAATATAATTAAAATGTTTTATATCAAGTAGTTATATTTGACAAATTAATGATAAGATTATTCTCATATAAAAAGCAATTAATCCTGTTTTTCATATTCCTGATATTGAGGTAAACCGGTACAGCCGAAGAAAATATTTATTCCCATTTTCTTAACTGAATCAGGTATTGTGGCGGAAGTTAAACTTTTACATCCGGAGAAAGTAGACATCCCGATTTTTTTGACCGAAGTAACCGCTATCGGGAATCACCATCTCTGTAGCGTCAGAGTTTGATAGCCGGTTATCGCTAAGGTGTAAGGATATTTATGGGATGTAATTTTATAGTATAATCCATCGAATGTAAAATCCCGGGCAATAATGTATAAGTTTAGAAATAAATCTTGTGGATATCACCATATTATGACCTTAAAATAGCCATTTTTACTACAAATAAAGGTTTATCTTTATTATAAGCAATTTTCCTATAATTTATATTATGTTAAATAGAATATAAGAGGACCCTCTTTCTGACATTTTTGTGAAAGAAATTATTAGGAGGATTTTTCCGTATCAGCTTTACTATAATCCAGACGATCCCATTTCCGGAACCAACTTCTTACCCGTAGTCCGATAACACCAAGGATCGCTTCCTTGAAAATTCCCGAGCTCATTTTAGATGTTCCCAGCGTACGGTCGGAAAAAATGATCGGAACTTCCACAATTTTATATTTCAGCTTATGCATGTTGAATTTCATCTCGATCTGAAATCCGTAACCTATATGATGGATTTTGGAAAAGTCTATCGTTTTTAATGCGGATACCCGGTAACATTTGAAACCGGCTGTCGTATCCTTGACCGGAATCCCCAACATAAACCTTACATACATAGAACCGCAATATGACATTAATAATCTGGACATGGGCCAATTTAAGACATTTACACCTTTACAATACCTTGATCCGATGGCCAAATCGGCATTCTGTTCTATACAGGCATCATAAAGACGTTGCAGATCTTCCGGATTATGGGAAAAATCGGCGTCCATTTCAAATATAAAGTCATAGTTATTTTTTATACCCCACTGAAAACCATGAATATAGGCAGTTCCTAACCCCTGTTTTCCCGCACGTTCTTCGATAAATAGTTTTCCGGAATATTCCGGTATCAGTTTTTTTACGATATCGGCAGTTCCGTCCGGTGAATTATCTTCAATGATCAGGATATCCGCATCGAAAACAGAGAAAGTTTTCCTGATGATATTCTCGATGTTTTCTTTTTCGTTGTAAGTGGGAATGATAACTAACCTTTTATCAGCCATAAATTTATTTTGAAAAAACGGAATCTAAATTATCCGGAAACAAAAAATTAAAAAGAATTTTCCAACCTGATAATTTTTTGCAAAAATACATTATTTTTTTGATCTGATACCTTATTTATGAAGAGTTTTTCGCCTTTAATATTTTACTATTTTTGCACTGTTTTTTACGATAAAATAAAGGACAGATGAAAAAAAAATTACTTCTTGGCTTTTGGGCTATTATCAGCACTTTACATATTTCCGCACAAGATCAAAAACTCCCTGATTCCCTTACTCACCGCCCTACCCCTCTAAATGATATTGTTTTTCCGGACGGTATATTCTATGAATCCTCTGATGTTTACACGCGCAATATACTTTTCCCGTTCAATATCGCATCTTACCGTAACAGAGGATATGAACCGCAAAACCAGGTGATTCAATATAATAATATTGGAATGAGAAATCTGGCCGATGGCCTTTCTCCGTATATGCATTGGGACGCTTTTAACCATATTATGCTGGATCCGGCGGAAATGGTGAATTTAAGCTCTTCCGCTTCCGATTTTTCCTTCGGAGCGGTTGGCGGCGGACTGAATTTCAATTTGCGGGCTTCAGCACTACCCGAACAATTCAGGGCTACTTATTCTTTATCGAACAGAACCTATACCAATAGGATGATGATCACCGGAGCCACCGGCGTGAGCGAAAACGGATGGTCATTTGCCGTTTCTTTTTCCGGGCAGTTTGGCAACCAGTTAAGTTATATTGACGGAACGGTTGATAACTCATGGAGTTACTTTGCAGCTGTGGAAAAGCGGTTTACCCCCTCCCACTCTCTCAACCTGACTTTTTTCGGTTCTCCTACCTGGCGCAGTTTGCGGGAAGGCGTTACCGGAGAGGTCCGTGATCTTCTCGGGAAATCTTATTACAACCCTAACTGGGGATGGTATAACGGTAAACAGCGCAATGCCAGGATGAACAATACTTATGAGCCTGTTATTTTGTTAACCCACGATTATACTCCCGAGGAAAAGAAAATTACCATCACGAGCAGCCTTGAGGTGAATTTCGGGAAAAATAACACTACTGCGCTGAACTGGTACCAGGCCGACGATCCCCGACCGGATTCCTATCAACATCTGCCTTCTTTCCAAACCAATCCCGAAATGAGAGATTTAGTAGAGGAAGGATGGCTTTATAAATCCGCCGTAAGGCAAATTGACTGGGATAAAATTTACAATATAAACCAATTGGCTGCCAATCAAGGGAAAAGGGCACAATACATTACGGAAAATCATCACAAAACCCATTTCCAGCTTGGCGGTTCTTCCCATATTATGGCGGAACTGACCGAACATATGAATATGACGGCAGGAATCGACCTGAAGGGAATGAAACAACGTAATTTTAAAACCCTGGATGATCTGTTGGGCGGATCTTACTGGCTGGATATAGAAAACTATCCCGACGGTGTTTTACCTGATCCCGAATTTGCCGCTAATGATCTGGACCAATTGAATAAAAAGATCCACAAAGACGATATTTTCGGCTATAATTATGATTATCATATTTATGATCAAAATCTTTGGGGCTTACTTGCTTTTACGTATAATAAATTGGATTTTTATGCCGGTCTGAATCTGGGCGCCACGGAATTCTGGCGGGAAGGGAAAATGAAAAACGGCCGTTACGGAGAATCCGCTGAGGGTAGATCAGAGGTTAAATCTTTTTTTAATTATGGACTAAAAGCAGGAATCACCTATAAAATAAATAAAGCGCATGCTTTATCCCTCAATGGTTTTTTCAATACCAGGGCTCCTTATATCGTCAATGCTTTCCTGTCGCCACGGCTAAGTAATAATTACGCTCAGGATCTTACCGGCGAGAAAATTATATCCGCCGATCTTTCCTATAAAATAGATTATTCTTTTATGCAACTGAGACTCAGTGGTTATTATACTAAATTCATAGACCAAACCCGCCTGATCAGTTTCTACCATGACGATTACCGTTCCTTGATGAATTATTCGCTTACCGGAATCGACCAGCAACATATCGGCATAGAACTGGGCGCCGAATTTAAATTAAGTCGTATGTTTACCTTGTTTTTGGCAGGTAACTTCGGAGATTATACTTATACCAATAATCCGAACCTGACCATGGAAGTGGAAAACGGATACGATATACAGGCAGGATCGGCCATCATTTATGATCAGGAAGTTAAATGGAAAAATGCTCATGTAGCCGGTTCTCCGCAAATAGCTGCCACCCTCGGACTGCAATTCCATCACAAGGGCTGGTGGGTAATGCTAAACGGTAATTATTTTGATAAAATTTACTGTTACCTGAATCCTTCCCGCCGGACTTCATCTGTGGAAGATGCAACCACTGAGGAACAATATGCCCAGCTGTCGAACCAGGAAAAAATAAAAGGACAGTTCACCTTGGATCTTTCCGTAAGTAAATCATGGCATATCAATAAAAAATATTGGATCGGATTTGATGCTAGTGTGACCAATCTCCTTAATAATAAGAAATTAGTAACGACTGCATGGGAACAATATCCTTTCAGTCCCGACAGATCCCAGAGTCGTTACATATATGCTTACGGTATTAGTTTTTACGCAGGAATTAACTTGAAATTCTAATCAATTATCAGGCATCAATAATTTTAATGTTTGTAAAGCGTTATCATCATGAATAAAAAAAGATCTTTAATTTTAGCCTTAATGTTGGGAATATTATTTACCGGAATATCGTGTACGAAACCATGGAATGAACCGGAATTTAAGACTCCTTCTTATCCGGGAAGAGCTAATAAGAAGATTACTGAACTCAAAAGATTGCATACTCTTGGTAACGCACCGGATTCTATTTTTCCGCGAAGGGATTTTATTTTCGAAGCGTGGGTAATGAGCAGCGATGAGGAAGGTAATTTCAACAAGTCACTTTTTTTGCAGGATGCGACCGGCGGAATTGAATTATTGCTGGATGAGTCTTATTTATTCAACCGGTATCCGTTAGGACAAAAAGTATTTGTCAACGCCAGATATCTCGTGGTCGGAGATCACCATAATGCTTATCAATTAGGATGGAAAAATCAGGACAGGGTCATCGGCATCCATTCTATTTATATGAACCAATATATATCCAGGGACAGCCTTCCCGGTTCCCATGGAATGCCCTCCCCTACTCCGGTAACTAATGCCGCCGACCTGTCAGCAAATGAAGGAAAATTGGTTTCTATTTCCGGTTGTTCGTTTACGGAAACTTCTATCGGCCGGCCTCTGGCTTATAGAGATACGGAGTTTACAGAACATCCGGTAATTTTTAATAATACCGAAATATATTTAAAAACGTCGGCTAATGCGAAGTTTAGGAATATCCAATGTTTAGATCAGGAATTTGATTTGGTCGGAATCCTGATCAGGAACGGGGATCGCCACGAGATTATGCTTCGTTCTGGCCGGGATATTTTATACACCGGGTTGTAAAACCTTTAAAAACAGATTAAAAATGGAAGAAAAATTCAGTACTATAGAAGAAGCTTTAGAAGATTTCAGGAACGGGAAATTCCTTATTGTCGTAGATGATGAAGACCGGGAAAACGAGGGTGATTTTATCACTTCGGCTGAACTGATAACCCCTGAAAAAGTGAATTTTATGATGAGCTACGGACGTGGCGTATTGTGTACTCCCATGACGATAGAACGTTGTAAGGAGCTTGACCTGGAAATGCAGGTGACGAACAATACTTCTCATTTGGGCACTCCGTTCACGGTAACGGTGGATTTACTCGGTCACGGCTGTACCACGGGCGTTTCCATGCACGACCGTGCCGCTACGATCAAAGCGTTATCCGATCCGTCTATTAAACCGGAAGATCTCGGACGGCCGGGACATGTGAATCCTTTACAGGCCCGGGACGGAGGTGTTCTGGTAAGGGCCGGACATACCGAAGCTACCGTTGACCTGGCCAAATTAGCCGGAATGAAGCCTGTGGGAGCACTGATTGAAATTATCAATCCCGACGGCACGATGGCCAGATTGCCCCAATTATTTGAAGTGGCGGAGAAACACCAGATGAAAATCATCACCATCAAAGATTTGATCGCATACAGAGTGCGTACCGAAAAATTAATCCGCCGGGAAGAGGAAGTTTCTCTACCCACAGAATGGGGAAATTTCAAACTTATTGCTTACACGCAGTTAAATAACGGTAATACCCACCTGGCTTTAAAAAAAGGGGAATGGAAAGAAGGTGAAGAAGTATTGGTGAGAGTACACTCTTCGTGTGCGACAGGAGATATTTTCGGTTCATGTAAATGCGATTGCGGTGCCCAATTGCACAGGTCTATGGAGATGGTTGAAAAAGAGGGGAAAGGAATTGTCCTCTATATGAATCAGGAAGGACGTGGTATAGGATTGGTTAATAAATTAAAAGCTTACCATTTACAGGAAATGGGCCGGGATACCGTGGAAGCTAATCTGGAACTGGGTTTCCGGGCCGATGAAAGAGATTATGGTATCGGCGCACAGATACTCCGGGATCTTAACGCAACCAAAATCCGGCTGATTACCAATAATCCGACTAAAAGAGCCGGTTTATCCGGCCATGGTATTGAGATCGTGGAAACAGTTCCTATCATTATAGAACCTAATGATAATAACCGTCAATATCTTAAAACTAAACAGGAGAAAATGGGTCATACCCTGCACTTACTTTAATGATAATATATGAGAATGCGTCTTCCTTTTATTTCCGCGGTTTTTCTGGCTATTTGCCTTCTTTTGTCATGTGCAAAAAAATGTGACTGTTATCTTTACGATAAAAATAATAAACTGGAAAATGAGACTCCGGAAGAAAGGACAATGCCCCGAAGTTTAAAACTTGAGTGTACCTTTTTTGATACCTACGTGGATACCGTAGGCGGATATAAATGCAAATAAAAAAAGGCTTCTCTTATGAGAAGCCTTTTTTTATAGTTTTATAGATATTATTCCATACCAAACATTTGTTTCAATTCGGCAGGCATATCATTTACGGAAACAGCCTGGCTGGGTATAAGGAAATTAGCATTTTTAATTTTCTTATCAGGTTTAATAGAAAGGACTTCCTGTACAATAGTATAAGCCACGTCTCCAATTTCATCTTCAACAGGAACCATAAAGGAAAGAGGATATCCCTGTAAACCCATAAACTGAATGGATTTATAATTAGGGGTCAGGTCGTCGGTAACATACATGGTGATGTCACGGGTTTCATCGGTTTCCAGATTGGTGATGGTGCAAACCGCTTTATAACTTTTATATCCAGCGATGGTTTTGGTATCGTTTTTATCGTAGGTGTAATCGTATTGTGTGAATTGAGGTTTTTCTACAGTATCGATATTATAATACATTCCATATCCCATCAGGGACAGGTCTATTACGGTAGTAGTGGTTTGGTTATCGCCATCTTCAATATAAATGACGCCTATACCTTCACTATCCTGGACTACTTTGCTTTTATTCCCGAATACTGTCATTTCCTGTTCACCCTGGTATTGTGAGAGAATATTGGCATCAGTGGTACCCTCGGCCCTAACCTGCATTTTAATTGTTCCCGCGAAAGGTTTTTGTGCACTTAAAGAGATACTCAAAACAGTAAATAATACTATAAGGAGTGAAATAGTTTTTTTCATTGTTATCGTTTTAAATTAATATTCGTTTTTTAAATTATTTTTAATATGCAAAAATAGTAAAAAACCAATATATCTGCGAAAATTATCGAATAATTCTAAACATTCTGTTCCATCTGATTTTTCCTTCTCCCCATGATTTGAATTTATCGAGAGATAACCATACAAGGAAAGCCTTACCTACGATATGGTCCTGGGGGACAAATCCCCAGAAACGGGAGTCGGCTGAATTGTGGCGGTTGTCGCCCATCATGAAATAATAATCCATTTTAAAGGTGTACCGGGAAGTTTCCACTCCGTTAATATAGATTTTACCGTCCCTTACTTCCAGTTCATTTTTCTCATAATTGCGGATGATCCTGTCATATAAAACGATCGTGGAATCATTTAATTCAACAGTCGTTCCTTTCTTAGGTACGACAATAGTACCCATCCAGTCCCGGTTCCAGTGGTAGCGGGGATCATGGGGATAGATGGTGTAATCGAAACTGTAAGGTTCGTCGATAATTTCTTTAACCGATAATCCCATATTGATGATTTTATCTCTTTGCTCATTGGTCAGCCAGTAAATTGTGGTGAAAGGTGTCATCTTAACCATGTCTTCTTCATTGATATTCAATGACTTTCTTTTAGAGGCCGATAATCCGATCCGGGTTGAATCCGTTACATAATAAGAATATTGTACCCTGGTAGGATCCGGCGCGGCGGTTCCATTAACATACACCTCTGTATTCTTAATCTCGAGAACATCACCGGGTATGCCGATACAACGTTTTACATAATTTTCCCTTTTATCGACAGGTCTTGCCACTACTTTATACTCTTTTTTAACGGCGTCCCTGCCCTTTCCCTGGTAATAAGGACCGGCATATTTAATCTGGAAATAGCGTATCGCATCCGGCGGATATTTCCGGTTCAGTTTTTTCTGGGCATATTCGGGGGCATTAGGGTTCAACATGGTTTCAAATTCGCGTACGATCTCGTAATAACTTTCATTTTGCCTTTCCAGTGCCACGGTATCCCCATCCGGATAATTGAAAACCACCACATCGTTGTTTTTAATATGGGTCAGGGCCGGAAAACGCATATAGGGCAGTGTGATCCATTCTACGTATGATTTGGTAAACTGTGTTAACGGTAACGTATGGTGAACAAAAGGCACGGCAAGTATCGTTTGCGGAACTCTTCCGCCATAAGAAACTTTATCCACCGCCAGATAATCCCCTACCATGAGAGAACTCTCCATGGAAGAAGTCGGGATCGCGTAAAATTCAAACAGGAAAGTCCGCAGGATATATGCTGCCGCCACGGCAAAAATTAAAGCATCCGTCCATTCCCTGACCGTACTTTTCTTGAATTTGGGGAGATCCCGGAAGGAAGTGAATTTTTCTTTTTTGGAGAATCCTAAATAAGGAAAATAAAAGCATGCGAAGAAAGTTCCGAAAATGAGAGGAATATAATTCGTTTTTCCAAAAAGCCTGATGGTTTTCCAGATCATCATGTAAGTCATAAAAATACCCACAAAAGGAAAAACAATGAGTATCATCCACCATTTCGGCCGGGAGATGATTTTGAGCCATATCCACATATTATAGACAGGTATGATTGCCTGCCATCCCTTATATCCGGCTTTTTGAAAAATGCCCCATAATCCGACATAAAAGCCTATAAAGGCTATGATCCCCATAATTGTTACTGCTCCGTATGATAATTCCATATAATCATTTATAAATAGTGAAAAATATCTTTAAAATCGTATCTGCCGGGATGGTCTTTCAGCCACATAGCCGCTTTTACCGCTCCCCGGGCAAAACCTTTTCTGGATTTTGCCGTATGTTTAAGTTCAATCGTATCTTCAATAGAGTTATACTCCACTTTATGTATTCCGGTTACATCTCCTGTCCGGATCGCGTTAATCGAAAGGTTGCTTTCACTTTCCGGGTATAATGTCCAATCTTTTTTTCTCCGGATTTCCTCCAGTATAATCTCCGCTATCGAAATAGCCGTGCCGCTGGGAGCATCTTTTTTTGCCTTATGGTGTATTTCTTCGATACTGACATCATATTGCGGCTGGTTATCCATGGTATGGGCCAAAATTTTGTTTATCATAAAGAAGATATTGGCTCCGATGCTAAAATTAGAGCCGTATATAAGCGAGCTCTCGTGATTTTCAGCCAGTCCGAGCAAATTATCGAACTTCTCTTTCCAGCCTGTAGTCCCGGTAACAACCGGAATCTGTTTTTCAATACATTTCTTACAGTTCTCAAATGCCGTTTCCGGTGTGGAAAATTCAATGGCCACATCGCTTTCCCGTAACCGGGTATCGTATCTGTCCCAGTCTTCCGGGTGGTCGATAATAACTGATACACCTTGATGAAACTCATTTAAGACCGTTTCAATCTCTTTTCCCATTTTGCCATACCCGATAATTGCAACGCTTAACATAAATAATTAAAAATTTAGCTTTAAAGCCAGTCCTGTAGAAAACGTTCCAAATTTATTCTTATTGTCGAACATAGGAGCAATATTTAAAGAAAGATCATCTGATATGTCGAAATTGAATAGATGGGCATCCACCAGGGCATCAATCAGGTTTAATGCATATACAATCACAAAGGCGGCCGCCGCTATTTCCATATTCCGCAGGTGCTTATTTTTTTCCGCAGCCAGATTTTCCGTAGGATATTGACTTAGATTAGGATTATAATATTCCATTGCGTTGTATTGCCGGAAAAAGTCTTCATTCCGGAAAGCAATGGCTTTTACTGCATTATCATAAATAAAATAAGCCGAAACACCTAAACCGGCGTATATGATAGGGACCTTCCACCATTTTTTATTATAAATCTGTCCTGCGCCGGGGATCAGGGATAATAATACGGCTTTGGACGGGCTGTGCTGTTTTTGAAGAATGGAATCCTGTGTTGCCTGACTAACGTAAATGGTACTATCGGCTGTAATAGTAAGCTCATCAGTAGGAAATTCTGAAGAATTTTGTCTTCCGAAAGGATAACCGTCGGACTGCGGGAGTGTGTCGGTTTGAGCTAAGATCTCTCCGGCAAAAAGCATGCATACACACAATATGAACCACAGACGGTAAGACATTTATTTTGTATAAGTTGGAGCGGGCAACCCTGCTCCTATCATTAATTACTTAATAAAGACATAATCTTTTTCAACTCTTCTTCGGATTGAAAAGGAATCGAAATTTTTCCTTTGCCGGAGATATCTTTATTGACGATAACTTTGGCATTGAGTTTTTTGGATAATGAAGTCTGGAAATTGACCACTTCGTCGGAAGGGGTTATTTTGATTTTGGTTTTCGGTTTTTTGAATTCCACCGAATATTGTTTGACCAAAGCTTCCGTTTGTCTTACCGATAGCCCCTGGTTAATAACCTGATTCACTATTTTAGCCTGCAAATCAGGATCTTCCAGTACCACAATGGCTCTGGCGTGTCCCATGGAAATAAGATTATCCCTTATTGCTATTTGAGCTTCCCTCGATAATTTTAACAAGCGGAGATAATTGGCAATCGTACTTCTGTTTTTGCCTACCTTATCGCTCAGTTCATCCTGGGTGAGGCTGCATTCATCCATCAGCCTTTGGTAAGAAACCGCTATTTCGATAGCATTAAGATCTTCACGCTGAATATTTTCCACCAGTGCCATCTGTATGGATAGCATGTCATCGGCCGTCCTGACGTAAGCCGGTATTTCAGATAAACCGGCCAATTTAGCCGCGCGTAAACGGCGCTCGCCTGAGATCAACTGGTATTTCCCGTTTTCGACAGGACGTACGGTAATAGGCTGTATCAGGCCGTATGTTTTGATGGACTGTGCCAGTTCTTCCAGTTTTTCCGATTCAAACTCAGTACGGGGCTGGTAGGGATTCGCTTCAATGGAATCTACTTTGACATAACTGTTTGTATCGGTTTTAATTCTTACTACCGAATTGGGTGAAAGGATCTCAATATCTTCTCCTAACAATGCACCCAAGCCTTTTCCTAAAGAACCGGTTTTTTTATTTTTGTCCATATAATTTATTTGCTTATCAGGTAGCCGTTATTCACAAGTATTTCTTTCGCCAGGTTGAGATGATTGGTCGTTCCCCTGGATTGGATATCGTAAAGCAGGATCGGCTTTCCATGGCTTGGCGCTTCGCTCAGGCGAATATTTCTTGAAATAACAGTATCGAATACTATATTTTTGCAATGGGATTTCACATCTTCCACGACAGCGTTGGCTAATTTTAACCGCGAATCATACATGGTGAGTAATATTCCTTCTATGGTAAGCTGGGGATTCATTCCCGACTGGATAAGCCGTACGGTATTCAGCAGTTTCCCGAGACCTTCCAGTGCGAAATATTCACATTGTACGGGAATTATGACGGAATCGGAAGCGACCAGCGCATTCAGTGTGATCAGGCCTAAAGAAGGGGCACAATCGATCAGGATAAAATCATATTCGTTTTTGAGCGTGTGGATCGCGTCTTTCAGCCGGAATTCGCGACGATCCAGAGAGATCATTTCCAGTTCGGCACCTACTAAATCTATATGAGCCGGAATAATGGATAAGTTCGGAGTTTCCGTAGGCTGGATAATATCCTGGGCAAATTTATTACCGAGAATGCAATCATAGATACTGAATTCTATTTTGTTTTGTTCCAGTCCCACGCCTGCAGTAGCATTTGCCTGCGGGTCGGCATCGATAAGTAAAGTTTTGAATTCCAATACGGCAAGTGATGCCGCCAGATTGACAGCAGTCGTTGTCTTACCTACCCCGCCCTTCTGATTAACGACAGCTATTACTTTGCCCATTTTACGCCTCCAGATCTTCGAAATTTAAATCGGATGAGTTAGCCTGGATGTTTTCGTTATCGAATAATATTTCATCCGGAATTTTACCGGTTTCGATAAATTCCAAAACTCCTTTTAATGCATCCTGAAATTTGGAAAAATCTTCTTTATATAGAAAGAGTTTATGTTTTTCATAATAAAAAGTACCGTTGTCAGCGTTGAATTTCCTTTTGCTTTCGGTAATAGTCAGATACTTTTCATCATTTTTAGTGGCTTTAACGTCAAAAAAATAAGTACGCTTCCCCGCTCTCACGGCTCTTGACAAAATTTCATTTTTTTCTTGTTTTTCCATCTCTCTGATTGTTGTTTTCTAAAATTAAACCTTATTAACAGTGCAAAGATAATATAAAGATAATAACGTTAACGGGGGTTGATTATTTTTTATTTCCACCTTTCTGGAGTTGTGCCTGTTGCTTAGCCACTTCTTCCATACGAAGTTGCCATTTGGATTTTTTTACCGGTTTCTTCATATTGAGTTTGATTTTCTCCCTGAGCTTATCTTCGTTCACCGCTACGCGGAAAATCCACATCTGGAAGAAGGTGATCAGGTTCACTAATAAATAGTAATAGGTAAGAGCGGCCGGGAAGCTGTTAAACATGCCTAAGAACAGCAACGGCATAATATACATCATGATCTTCATCGATTTTTGAGTCGGATCATTGCCTTGCGCCATCAGCTTATTGTTCATCCAGGTATAGATCAGCGTGGCAATCGTCATCAATAAAGTAAACAGACTGACGTGATCACCGTAGAAAGGAATGTTAAAACCTAAATCAAGTACTGAATCGTAAGTGGAAAGATCGTCGGCCCAAAGAAAACTCTTTTGGCGAAGCTCATAGGCTGACGGGAAGAATCTGAACATGGCGACCAGGATCGGCATTTGTAAAAGCAGCGGTAAACAACCGGCCATAGGACTGACCCCGGCGCTTTTATAGAGATTCATGGTAGCCTGTTGTTTTTTGGCCATATCTTCCGGTTTCGGATAGCGTGCGGTAATCTCCTCGATCTCAGGCTTCAGGGCACGCATACGGGCGGATGACAGGTAATTTTTATAGGCGATGGGTAATAACACCAATTTCAGGATAATGGTCAGGATCAGAATAATGAGCCCATAATTCAACCCGTAACCTTCCAGCCAGTTGAAAATCGGGATTACGGCGAAGCGGTTGATCCATTGTAAGAGGAAAAATCCCCATCCGATGGGAACCATACGTTCCATGTTCAGGTCATATTCTTTAAGAAGTTTGAATTGGTTCGGCCCGAAATAAAATGAAAAGTCAAACTCTCCCTGGTTAAGGTCGCTGATCTCGAAATCAAGATAGGCGTTCATTTCCTTAAGCCTGTGGCGTTCATTATTATCAGGCAGGGTCACATTTAATTCCCCGCTTGAGAAATTACCGGAATTGGCGATGATCACCGAAGTGAAAAATTGTTGTTTATAAGCCACCCATTTTATAGGAGAAGTCAGGTTTTTCTTATCATTCGAACGTTCACTCAGGTTTTCCACATCATTCAGGTTATCCATGTAGTAAAGCGTCGTGATATTCTTTTCGTATTCATAATTTTTCTCCAGGTTGATAAGCTGCGCGTCCCAGTCAAGTGTAAAAGAATGACTGTTGGGATAGAGGTATGGAACCATGTTGACGAACCGGATATTAAAATCAAATTTATATTCGCCCGGAGTAAAGGTGTATAAATATTCAATATAACTGTTCCTGTCCAATTGTCCGATAGTAGTACTGTCACCTTCGGATTCTCCTTTAGCCGTGGGATAAAGCTTAATGGAGAAAAGGCCTGTTCCGTCTTCCAGAACATTATGAACCTGATTTTCCATATTATCCGCAAGGAAATAATAATCCCGGGTGTTCACGACGGTTTGGTCGCGAAGCATAAAATCCACTGTCATGGAGGAATTCCTTCCTTCAAACAGTACCAGTGGAATTTTTATCGAATCGACAGGAGAATATTTGTAAACATCTTTAAGTTCAACCTGGGTTATGTAACCTCCTTTTTTCGCAATGCTGTATTTGGCGAGATCGGTTTCTACCACATAATCAGAATTGTCGTTTAATTCCAAAGTAGAAAAAGGTTTTTCATAAGCAACGTGTCGGTTAGTTCTTTGTGTCGGACTGCCTGAAGCCACCGTGTCCATTATGGCGGTAGCATCCGGCAGGGGTTCCGCAACCTGTTCAGCCATTTGTTCCATGGCTTCTTTGACCTGTTCTTCTCTTTTTTTCGCGTTCTGAGATGAATTATAGAAACTAAAACCCAGTAC
This sequence comes from uncultured Bacteroidales bacterium, assembly GCA_937949745.1. Lineage (GTDB taxonomy): Bacteria > Bacteroidota > Bacteroidia > Bacteroidales > WCHB1-69 > JAGVVH01. The sequence continues at coordinate 26,767 of CALECM010000113.1, forward strand.
CAAAGCAAATAAGAGTAAAAAGCCGATAAGTGTATTTTTGTCCATCCTTGATTTTTTAAGCCTGCAAAAATACAAAAAAACCCATTATACCCGCCTGTTAATTCCGGATAAATCCACCATGTTAAGAAGAGGATATTTCTATATTATTTTTTTAATTTTTATTATGATAGGCATGTATGTAAAATTAATTGTATATTTGCCGTGTTAAATTTTTTAAATAAGTTAAAATGAACATTTTTATTGGAAGCTTACCTTTTGCAACTAAGGAAAGCGAATTAAGACAATTCTTCGAAAACTACGGAGAAGTTAGTAGAGCATCTATTATTTCCGACAAATTTACGGGAAGAAGCCGTGGATTCGGTTTTGTTGAGATGCCTGACGATGACTCTGCAAGAAGAGCAATCGAAGGATTAAACGGGTCGGAAGTTAGCGGCCGTAGTATTGTAGTTAAAGAAGCCCTTGAAAGGGATGATTCAAGAAGCAGAAATAGCTACAACCAACGCAGGGATAATGAATACAGATAAATAACGTTTGCTTTTTGTTATCTTAAAAAACAGTCTTTATGACTGTTTTTTTTTGACCCGGAATTACAAAATTCACTTTAATTATTAAATTTAACAAGTCCCGATGGATCATACAACATCCGCCCTTTTTCCCTGGGGAGATCATAGAAGATATCATTCCTACAAAAATTTTCTTACCCGGCAATTCGGGAAAAGAGTGCAGAAACTGACGATAGACGCCGGTTTTACCTGTCCGAACAGGGATGGGACCGTCGGTTACGGAGGTTGTAGTTATTGTCTCAATGACGCTTTTAACCCGTCATACTGTAGTCCGAAAAAAAGTGTCCGCCAACAACTGGAAGAAGGTATCGAATTCCATCGTAACCGCTATAAACGGGCTGATGGTTATCTTGCTTATTTTCAGGCTTATTCCAATACTTATGCTTCTCTGGAAGAATTAAAAAAAATCTATCATGAGGCGGTAATACATCCGGAAATAAAAGGCATTGTGATCGGAACCCGTCCGGATTGTATGGATGAGGAAAAACTCGAATATTTCGCCCGGTTACAGGAAAAGTTCTTTGTTTCACTGGAATATGGTATCGAAAGTATCCACAACCCTACCCTAAGCCGGATCAACAGGGGGCACACCTTTGAACAGGCATCGGATATGCTCGAAAAGACTTCCCGTTACGGGATCCATACCGGGGCACATTTTATATTCGGACTTCCTGGCGAAAATCCGGAAATATGGAAATCAGATCTTACGATAATCAATCAATTGCCCGTCAAGAGTATCAAATTCCATCAGTTGCAGATCATTAAAAATACCGCCATGGAAAAGGAATATTTCCTTTCGCCGGAGTCGTTCCATCTTTTTACCATGGATGAATATATCGAATTTATCGTGGATTATACGGAAAGGCTGAATCCCTGCATTGTAATTGAAAGATTTGCCGGCGAGGTACCTCCCAAATTTCTGGCTGTAGGCGACTGGGGCATGGTAAGATATGACGTGGTATTGCAAAAAATTGAAAAAAAACTGGAAGAAAAAGATACTTTTCAGGGAAAAAAATATTCCGGCTGATCACACTAATTCCCTTTCTTCAACCTGAAGATATTTTTATGTTCGGGCGCGACTATAAAAAGATGGGCTGATTTCAGGTTATCGTCTTTCATTTTATATCTGATTGAATAGTAATTCCCTTCTTCCTGAAGATATCCGTTCATTAAACTGAAATAACGACTAATGGAATAAGCGCTGCTTTCCGATAATAAAGGTGAAAATAATGTGTCTAAAGCAAAAGAAACAAGTTCTTCGTATCGTGTATCCACAGGCGTCGTATTCCAATGGATTATATTCCAGTCCGACCTGTCAAAAGGAGGATTCTGGGGATAATCAGTGAAAAAATAACCGGGTGGCGATTTAAAATAAGCAAGGTCGGCCTGACTGATACCCAACACTTCCAGATCCAAACTTTTATTCCCGATATTTAAAAGAGGTTCATGGGTGAAAATGTAAAGATCACCGTCTATTTTGCGACCGAAAGTTTTCCTGTTTTCGTCATTTTTACTTTTAAATCCGAAAAAAATAAGTGCGATTAATGCGATTACGAAAAAGACCTTAGTCAGGAGAACCAAAATCCCGTTTTTATCCACTTTTTAATTATTAAGTTCGGCTTTTACAATCTTATCTTTTATATCCTGGTTAGTCATCCCTTTTTTTTGAGCAAGTTTCCATGATTTAACAGCTTCTTCCCTGTTGTCAAGAGCCAGATAGGCATCTCCCAGAATATTATAAATATTGGCCAGGAGAGTATTTTCATAAGCATACATCGAAGCCTGGTTCAAATAATTGATAGCTTTATCGGGCTGTTTTATCTTCAAAAAAGAGACTCCTATATTATAAAGCATCATGGAATTTGTGGGGAAAAGTTCGGTGATCTCTTCCGCATTGTTCGCTATGGTCTGATAATCTTTTAACTGTACAAGGGTATATAAATAATCCTCCCACACCTCAAACTGAGTATTATCGAGCGAAAGGACTTTTTCCAAAGATATACGGGCTTCCTGATAAGAACCTTTCAGGAGTTGTAAACCGGCTAAAGTACCCCAGGCTTCAATGGATTCAGGGTGGGCTTCCAGTAATGCCTCTATCAGTTGCCGTGTTTTCTTAATGGATTTTTCCTCCTTGGTTCGATATGCCGCCGAGAAATATTCAGTCAAAAGCGGTAATTTTTCTTCGATAATAAGGTTGGGACTTCTGAATGCCATTAAGAGGTATTTAAAGCTCTCATCCTGTTTCCCTTTTTCCTGGTAATAATTGGATAACGAAAGTTGGGTTAACGGATTGTTTTTATCTATTTGTAGGGCCTTTTCGTAATAAGAATAAGCTTTATCCGGTACGTTATTGGTTAAATAGATGTTTCCGGCATAATTATAATATTTAACTTCATAAGGATATAATCTGATCAGTTTGTCATACTCTGCCACGGCGCTTTTCACATCGTTTAAATAGAGATAGATATTTTTTTTGGCATTACTGATCTCGTCATTGACTCCAACAATTCTTTCCAGTCGGTCGTATACTTTGATCACATCCGTGAATTTCTCCTGGTTAAGATAAGATTCAGCAAGAGAAAAAAGATAAAATTCATTATCAGGTTTTAACTTACTGGCTTCTTCCCATAATTTAGCGGACTGTTTGTGTTCCCCCAAATTATCATACGTTTTGGCCATTTCGACAAGATACCATTCGTTCTGTTTATCTATCTTTCGTGCTTCTCCAAGGTAATAGGCGGCTCCCGCATAATCACGGTTAGCGCTCCGGATTTTGCCAAGCATAAAGAAAGCAGCATCATTCTGAGGATTTTGAGAAATCACCTGGCGGAAATTCCGTTCGGCCGCCGTATAATTGTCAGCGTAAAATTCACGCAAACCGTCGGCAAACTGTGCGGATTGCTTGCGGGTATCTTCCGTAATGACGGGCATCTTATTATTTTTCCCGTTTTTTTGTGCATACAACGGACTAAATAATGACAAAGCCAGCACTATGGATATTATATATTTTATTTTTCTTATCGGCATATTATCTTTTCCGGTTAGGTGAATTAATTCAACGTGAGAACGTTTTATTTATTATGGATCGGACAGTTAGCTATTTCAATCCGCTGTGGCCGAATCCTCCCGAACCTCTCTCCGTTCCCGATAATTCTATAACCGCTTCCCATTCTACTTGTTCATATTTGGCCACGATCATCTGAGCGATCCGTTCGCCATCCTGCACTGAAAACGGCTCATCGGAAAGGTTGATGAGAATGACCTTGACTTCTCCGCGGTAATCCGAATCTATAGTACCCGGGGTGTTGAGAACCGTGATTCCGAATTTTGCGGCCAAACCGCTTCTGGGCCTTACCTGGGCTTCAAAGCCCGCAGGAAGTTCTATGAAAATCCCGGTAGGAATCAATGCTCTTCCCAAGGGTTCCAATAATACCGGTGCATCAAGATTAGCCCTTAAGTCCATTCCAGCCGACTGCGAAGTAGCATATTGGGGTAACGGATGTTTTGAATGATTTACTATTTTACAAATTGCCTTCATTTTATTCAATATTTAACATTAATAACTATCTTTTAATAATAATGCTTATATATTTATGGTCTGCTAAATATACAATAACCACATAGGAAATCAACAAGCAGGTATTTATGATCATTTTTAACGTGAAATTCTCAACCGGAATTAGCAGGGAGATAAAATAAATCAATACCGCACATAATATATATAAGGTGATTCTTAAGACTTTATAATCGACATGATAATATTTTCGGCCCAGTAAATAAGACAATACCATCATGATAAAGTAACAGAAAAAGGTAGCCCACGCTGATCCCATATAACCGATCACGGGGATCAGGAGGTAATTTAAAAGTAAGGTGATCCCTGCACCTATTAATGAAATATAAGCTCCGAAACGTGTTTGGTCGGTTAACTTATACCAGATCGAAAGATTGTAAAATATCCCCAAGAAGAGATTAGCCAATAATAAAATCGGTACTACTGCGAGACCTTCACGGTACTGGGGACCCACAAAAAACTGGACAATATCCATATATAACATTATCCCCAGAAAAATAAGAGAGCAAACCATCACAAAGATGGACATGATATCCGAGTATGTTTGTTTGGCGTCATGATCTTTGGATTTATTAAAAAAGTAAGGTTCTGCCGCATATTTAAATGCCTGGATAAAGATCGTCATCATAATGGATATCTTATAACAGGCACTATAGATTCCTACCTGCGCCTGGGCAATATCCGGGGGAGAAAGTCTTCTTAGTAATACCCGGTCCATAGTTTCATTAATGATTCCTGCCAGACTTAATATCAGCAACGGAAAACCGTAGATCATCATTTTCTTCCATAGGGAGAAATCGAAAGATATCTTTACTTTAAACAGTTCGGGGAACAACAATATAAGCGTAACGATACTGGCGATAAGATTGGCTATAAAAATATATCCCACTCCTATGGCAGGATTATAGACCGCGGAAACAAATCCGGTTGCAATATTTTCTTTGAGCAGATATGGACATAAAAGAAGGAAAAAGAGGTTCAGCAGTACATTGACTATGATATTGGTAATTTTTATAGCCGCAAATCTTACAGGGCGCAATTGTAAACGAAGTGAAGCGAAAAAGATGGAAGTGAAAGCGTCGATCCCGATGATGATCCCGAGCCATACCACATATTCCGGATGATCCGGATACTGGAGCCAGTTGGCGATATTTTGGGCAAATCCCGTCGTTAATAAAATAAAAATAAGTGAGGTGGTAAAAAGGGAAATGACTACCGTAGGAAATGTTTTCTGCTTGTAGATCTCATTCTGGGAAAAACGGAAAAAAGCAGTTTCCATCCCATATGTCAGGATCACGATAAAGAGGCTGACCCAGGCATAAAGTTCCCCTACCACTCCATATTGGGCCGGTTCCTGGAAAACATAGGTTTGAAGAGGAACTAAAAGGTAGTTCAATAAACGGCTTAATATCGTTGAAACGCCGTAGATTGCTGTTTGCCCCGCGAGATCTTTTATATTAGCCAACGTATATATTATTAAACTTGCAAAGCTACAAAAATATTCCTTCTGCTAAACTAATACTAATTTCCTTTAGGTATTCTTTTTTGTTCCCTGGTAAAGGTCGAATTTCAAATATTTACATTCGAGTTGTCCATTGTATAAGGTCGTTTTTCCGGATGGGTGCAACCCTATGGATTTCAAAGCATTTTTATCCGAACTGATAATATAAGCCGTGCATCCGGAATAATTTTTTTTCAAAGTATCTCCTATCTGACTGTATAGCGCATCAAGGTCTTCTACTTCCAATCTTTCCCCGTAAGGGGGGTTGGTAATGATAAACGAAGGAATGCGTTTGGGACGGGTATATTGAAAATCCTTTCTTTCCAGATAAATGAAATCCTGTAAGCAAGCTTCTTCCACATTCCGGACTGCCATACCCAAATGACGCGACGAAATATCGTAACCGTAAAGATTGATATCAATATCATCCTTTATATCTGCGCTTTGTGTGGTTTGTTCCCATAAATTGCGGTCGAAATTGAGCCATGTGAAAAAACCGAAATGTTTCCGGTAAAAAGCTGCGGGAATATTCAGCGCACGCATTGCCGCTTCAATGAGTATAGTACCTGAGCCGCACATGAAATCAATGAAATCGGATTTCGCATCCCAGCCGCTTAACTCGATCATGGCAGCCGCCACTACTTCGTTGATCGGGGCCGGATGATTGCTTATTTTATAACCTCTCTTATGAAGGGACTCTCCGCTGCTATCGAGGAATACCGTCGCTTCATTACGGTTGATATGGAGATGGAAACTTACGTCAGGTTCATCTTTGTTTACGGAAGGGCGCTTGCCCGTATTTTCACGGAAACGGTCGCAAATGGCATCTTTCGCCAATACCGAAGCATACAGAGGCGTTTGGAAAATACTTTCATTAATGGTGGCGCTTATCGCCAGGGTTCCTTCTTCCGTAAGAAATTTTTCTGTTTTTATTTTATAAATTTCATTATAATATTGTTCTTTATTTTCAAATGTGAAAGCGGATATCTGCCATAATACCCTTAAAGCCGTACGACAAAAATAATTAACTTTATATAATAATAACATATCTCCTTCGAAGCTTACCGCCCGGTTAAGGAGAATACAATTTTCCGCGCCCAATTTTATTAATTCATTCAATAATATATTCTCAATTCCCGGATATGTTTTTGCAATAAATGATTCTTTCATAGTATATTTAGCTTCAAATTTCAATTCTTCCAATAAATGCAATAAAAGACCGAACAAAAATAATGAATTAAATTCAATTTTTACGGAATAAATTTATTTTAAAATTGGATAAAAAATATTTGAGTATATTTTAACTTTATAAAAATCAATAAGTTAAAAGGTAAAGTAAAAATCTTTTATAAAAAACATAAAAAAAGAAATTTTTTGTTATATTTGCACATCAAAAAAATAATCTAAAAACAATTAAAATTCAAAATTAACGTTTAAGATACTGTTAAAGGGTTATTTTCGAGAAAAAAAACTAATTTTTTAAAAGGAGATATTAAACTATGAAAAATTCAAAAGGGAAAATTATGCTCGTCGAAGACAGTAGCAATCTTCGATATGTGCTTAGAGATTATTTCGAAATCCTTGATTATGAGGTGATTGACTTCGGTGATACCGAAAGTGCATTGAAAGCTTTTAATTCAGGTCAATTTGATATATGTCTCTTGGACGTTATGATGCCGGAAAAAGACGGCTTTACTTTAATGCAGGAAATCAGGAAACTGGATCCTGACGTACCGGTAATTTTCTTAACTGCTAAATCAAGCAAAGAAGACCGGATCAAAGGATTTAAACTGGGATGTGATGATTACATCACCAAACCGTTCAGTACGGAAGAATTAGCCCTTCGTATCGAAGCGATTCTCAGACGTACCAAACGTAACCGTAAAGAAACCAAAACTCTTTATGAGGAAAGAATTTATAAATTCGGTGATTTTATTTTCAATTACAGTGCCATGCAATTGATACATCCAACCATCACCAGGACTTTAACCAGAAAAGAAGCAGAACTACTTAAACTCTTATGTGAGCACCAGAATAAATTATTACCACGCGGTGTCATCCTGAAAGAAATATGGGGAGATGAAGATTATTCAGTGGGAAGAAGTATGGATGTATTCCTCACGAAACTCCGTTCTTATATCAACATTGAAAAAATTAACAAAGAACATCTGAATCCCAATGGCGGCCGCCGGGAAAAATACAAACCGGGCTATGAACCCAAAGTGGAAATATGTAATGTTCACGGAACAGGATTCATATTAAAAGTTAGAAATTAAAAACAAGAACTTGCCGACAGGCAAGTTCTTTTTTACCTTTGCCGAAAAATATTTAAGTATGATCATAGACAAACTTTTTAGCCAAGTAGCTGATAAAGGGAATGTTTGTTTGGGCCTGGATACTGATTACCAGTATTTGCCTGCGGATTTTGCCGCCCAATATTCCGGTATTGGTGAAGGCCTCTTCGCTTTTAACAAAAAGATCATTGACGCGACCCAGGATATTGTAGCATGTTATAAAGTTCAGATAGCCTATTACGAGGCTTATGGTCTGGAAGGCATGGAAGCCTATAAAAAAACACTGGCTTATCTCAGGGATACCCGTAACCTGATCATCGCGGACGTGAAACGGGGTGATATTGCCAAAACTGCTGAAATGTATGCCAAAGCTCATTTTTCAGGCGATTTTGAAAGTGATTTTATGACGATCAATCCTTATATGGGGCTCGATAGTATTACGCCTTATCTCCCCTATCTAAAAGATCAGCATAAAGGTCTTTTCGTATTGGTCAGGACATCCAATGAAGGCGCGAAAGATTTCGAATATCTGGAAGTGGGAAATGATAAACGGCTTTATAACGTCGTGGGTGAGAAAATTAATGAACTGGGAAAAGAATATATGGGAAAATGCGGCTTTTCCTCTATCGGCGGCGTGATGGGCTGTACCCACGCCGATGAAGCCAGGGAAGTTCGCCGTACATTGGACAGTACTTTTTTCTTAATACCGGGATATGGCGCCCAGGGAGGTAAAGCCGAAGACATTGCCCTATATCTCCGCGATGGAAATGGCGGAGTTGTAAACGCTTCCCGCTCTATTCTGCTGGCTTATAAAAAAGAAGAGAACGGTACCGGTGATTTTGCGGCTGCTTCCCGCAAAGAAGCATTGCGTATGCGGGATGAGATCAGGAATGCTGTACAACATCAATAAATTATCTTAATTTTCATGGAGTATTTTTCAAGTAAGGTAATCAGGCAGGAGAAATCAGCCCCTGGCATTTTTTCAATTGAGATCACTGCCCCGGGACAAACGGTTAATCCGGGACAATTCTATATGTTAAAATCATGGCAGGATAATTTGCCCCTGATGCGACCGATCAGTGTTTATAAATATGAAAACGAAGTCCTCACATTTCTTTATAAAGTAGTGGGTAAAGGAACGGAAGCGTTGTCGTTGCTTAAAAAGGGTAATACGATCGAATTGCTTGGACCTTTGGGTAATGGTTTTCCCTGTGACGATATTCACGGAAAGATCGCTTTGGTTGCGGGAGGAGTCGGAATCCCCCCGATGTATGAAACGGCCAAAAAACTTTTTACGGCGGGAAATACGGTAGATCTCTACCTGGGTTACAAGGATTCCTTATTTTGTTACGAAGATTTTGAAGATGTGTGCCACCGTATATTTATCGCCTGCGAATCAGGTCTGGAAGGATATAAGGGATTTGTCACCGATTTAATAGAATATGAACATTACGACGCCGTTTTGACATGCGGACCGGAAGCCATGATGTTTAAAATAAGGGAAAAATGCCTTGAATTAAAAATTCCCGTCTGGCTTTCTATGGAACGCAGAATGGGTTGCGGGATCGGAGCCTGCCTGGTTTGTTCCTGCCAAACGGAAAAAGGAATGGAGAGAACGTGCAAAGATGGTCCCGTTTTCAATGGACTTGCCCTGAAAGTGTAATTATATAATGGATAATAATATGTCGCAAAATATTTTAGCTACTACGATCAACGGAGTCAATTTTAAAAATCCCGTGATCGCGGCTTCCGGTACTTTTGGATTTGGCAGGGAGTATCATCAACTCTATGATGTGGGTATTCTCGGGGGTATCAGTTCTAAAGGTTTAACCCTGAATCAACGTGACGGAAATCCGGGTATCCGTATTTATGAAACCGCCAGTGGCATCATGAATAGTGTCGGATTACAAAATCCGGGTGTTAAAACTTTTATCAGGGATGAATTACCCTGGATGGAGAGACTGGATACCGTTATCCTGGCTAATCTCGGTGGTAACACCCTGGAGGATTATCTGGAAGGAATTACTTTGTTAAATGATACGGCTGTAGATTTTATCGAATTGAATATTTCCTGTCCGAATGTAAAAAGCGGCGGCATGGCATTCGGAATTAAAGCAGATGTGGCTTACCAGACCGTTAAGGAGGCCAAAAATATAGCCCGAAAACCCCTTATGGTTAAACTTTCACCCAATGCCGAAAATATAGTGGAAATGGCTGTGGCATGTGAAAATGCCGGTGCGGATTCACTTTCCCTGGTCAATACATTCAAGGGAATGGCTATAGATATCCGGAGACGAAAACCTGTTTTTGACAATATCTATGCGGGATTATCCGGAGCGGCTATAAAACCTATTGCTTTGAGAATGGTGCATGAAATATGCCGGGAAGTTAAAATACCCGTTATCGGAATGGGAGGCATTTATACGGTTGAAGATATTATAGAATTCATCATGGCCGGCGCTTCAGCGGTACAGATCGGAACGGCCCACTTTTCCCATCCTTTGATCGGAAAAGAGATTGTGGAGGGGCTTGAAACTTTTCTGAATAAGGAAGGTATTACCCACATAGATGAAATCCGTGGAATTATCTAATTGGGCTGATATTCGTGATATTTCCTGAATCCTAAATGCTTCGTATATTGTCCGTTGACCAAAGAATCCTGGCTTCTGGAGTTGATCGTGTATGATCGGTTAACTTTGTTCCGGGAAGAAAAAATTCCGTAATTGGTGCCGTCCTGAGGCATAAAATTAGTATGTTCAATACCATTTTCGTTTATTGAAGTGGATCCGGGGTTATTAAGGTCCACGTAAATGCTGTAATTTTTATCCGCACACCATATTTCATATTCTATACACGATAATCCGTCCGGATAACGGGTAACTGAATTATCGGGCTTTAAAGTATTGGCGATAGTATTATATATCGTATTTATGCGGTATCCCATTTTAAATTCTGATGTAGACGTCACATTGGTATTTCCTACGTGACGGCTTATTACGCCTCTTTTAACGATTTCATTGGTGGATTTACTCACTTCTATATAATGAAAATGCTGGTAAATTTCGCAACTGTAAGCATTGGAAGGAACCCTGAATGATATGGTACTGGCTCCTCCGAACGTCAGATTGAGTTCTATACCGGGCATAGGGGTATAAATTTGTATATCTCCCACTAAAGGCGTGGTGGCATAAGTCTCTTTGCCTGTATATTTATTCGTAATAATTAATTTATAAACCGCCTGCGGATTTAATGTGGCGGAAGTATAATAAAGGATTTGTTTCGGATAAGCGAAATCTCCCGGTTCCCTGGGAACTGAGGTCGTGGTATCCAACGGGATTGTCCGGACAAGACTATTGTTAAGATATTCCTCCATTTTAACTTCGATACTGTCACAATAAGTTGTGTTCTCCAGTTCGGAAGCCGCCACGAAAGCGTTGTCTTCGGTCAGGAAGCCTTTATATATCTTGATATAATGATTATCGTCATTAAAGTTTAGTATACCGTAAGAAATGGTAATATCCTGATATTTATCGTTAATATCAAATTCCGGGTTACAACCCGAAAAGGCTAAAATTAATAAAGCGAATAATAAAATGATAGGTTTATTCATATGATTGGATAATGTTCAATACTTAATTAGTAGCGGCTGATGTCCCGTACCCATTTGGGGCCGACCCTCTCTCCTCTGCGGTTGACTTTGTCATTTTCCCGGAATTTTTCATTGAAAGAATAGACCAGACGTAATGTAAGCATATGGTTGTATTGCTTCCTGACTAAAGTTTCACCGGTATTATAATAAAATGTCCGGGTTCTTATGGGCACAAAAGTATATTGATATCTGAAATTGAGTTTCAGTCCTTTATATAACCTGAATTTAACATCTGCCAGCACACTCCAGTCGCTGGTCTTATAAATTTTATGAGATTGCATATTCGTATTCAGCCGGTAACCGTTCTCTATTTCTTTGATATTGACCAATCTTCCCCAGGCAAAACCTGCGCCGAAGGACCAGCCTGTTTTCGGATCCTCGTAATGAACGACAACGGGAACCTCTACATAATCCAGTACTAATTTATATTTGATTTTACGGTTATAGGGAAATCGGTCATCCACATTGGCAGGTTTTTTCATACTGTCGACCAATGAGCGCCTGTAAGAACCTTTCTGGGTATAAAGTAATTCGATAGTTCCAAACCAGGTCTGTTTTTCATTAAACGCAAATGTAACCGAACCTCCGCCGTTGATACCGAATTTATGGAAACCGTAAACGTTATCGCCATCCACCTGTGTGGCATTCATCCCTAAAATGGCTGAACCTACAAATCGTTGCGAATAGGCGGCGGATAAAGTAAAGAAAGTGAAAACCAGTAATAGTTGTAAATATCTCATCGTGTTTTAAAAATACAAAAGTACAGTAAAAAATTATCCATTTTCCCTTTTTTTCTCAAAAAATTCCTTTAATATGGACATACATTCATTTTCCAGTACGCCTTTCCTGACTTTGGTTTTAGGGTGCAGTATATCGGCTGGTATCGTGGTATATCCTTTCTTTGGATCCGGGGCGCCATAGACCAAACGTCCGGTCTGAGCCCACGCGATGGCACCCGCACACATAAGGCACGGTTCCAAGGTGACATAAATGGTACAATCTTTCAGGTATTTGGCTCCCAGATAATTCTCGGCCGCCGTTATGGCCTGCATCTCCGCATGTGCCGTCACATCATTCAAGGTTTGGGTAAGGTTGTAACCGCGGGCGATAATCGCTTCTTCCATTACGATCACCGCGCCCACCGGGATTTCATCCTGGGCGAAAGCATTTTCTGCTTCATTCAGGGCCTGCCTCATGTAATACTCATCAGAATTTTTTTCAAGTTCCATCTATCGGGAATATCATTTATAAAACACGCCAGCCATTCATTTATTGTAACCAACCGGATTATTATCTTTTCAAAAGGTCGAATACGGTTTTTGCCGGATTAAAAGTTTCCAGCGGCACTTCTACAAATAAGGTGATCCAGTCTGCCATCGCCCCGTTCCATAAACCGGGAAGTTCCATTGCTTTGAGAAGAGCATTCCCGTATGACTTGGTAGTGATGAATCCGGTGTTCCTGTCGATAAATCTAGTCAAATCGAATTTTCCCCCCCGATAGTTTTTAATACCGCATACCATATCCACAGGATTAAAATGGGTGGATTGTTGTAAAATCTTCTTTTGCGCATTATTGTCCATATCAATCTGGGAAGTTTCAACGATTTGTAAATTAATCTCTCCCCGGTAATTTTTCACCCAAAACGGTCCGCCTCCCGGTGCTCCTTCATTTTTCACCATCCCGCAAACCCGCATCGGACGATTTAAAAAATCAAATAAAGCCGAAATATCACGATCTTCGGGTATTCCTGTTTTCAGTTCGCCGCGGATAAAATTTTCTATTTCGTCTCGTATTTCTTCGCCGTCCCCACATTCGATTTTTTTAAGATAATGGAATATCTGATTTTGAATCTTGAGCAGAAAAGCCGTTAACAATTTCTTATACAGGACAGTAGGTTCTATTTTGCTTTCGGGTACCACATTATCAATATTCTTGATCAACACGATATCTCCGTCTAATTTGTCCAGGTTGTGAATGAGCGCTCCGTGTCCGGCGGGACGGAAAAGAAGTTCTCCGTTTTCATTCCGGAACGGTTTGTTATCGGGTGTAGCGGCTAAAGTATCCGTTCCCGGATCCTGCACGGAAAAATTAATATTATATACCACATCAAACCTCTTTTCATATAGCGGTTTGAGTTCTTTCGTAATATATTTAAAATGATCCATGTGAGCCGGTGAAACCGTAAAATGCAAATGGCATTGTCCGTCACTGTTCCTGGCGTATAAAGCCGCTTCGACCAGGTGTTCTTCTACCGCGTACCGGCAACGGTCTGCATAACAATGGAATTTGATTAACCCTTTAGGTGTATTTTTATAATTCAATCCTTCCTCGTTCAGGATAAAACCAATTACCGTTTTATAATTTCCTTTTTTAATTTCTTCCGTAAGGGAATAGCCGGCTTTGCTCATTACGGTATCCAAATCCTCATAAAACGCGTACAAAGGAATATCCCGCAAAAAACCTTTTGCTTTTTCCGCATACTCGTCACCGGTGGATTCCAGGTAAGTAAATAAATCCTTGAACATCCGTGAAGCCGCACCCGAAGCCGGCACAAACTTTAGGATCATCTTCTCCCCTACTAAAGACGAATATGAATCCAGCAATTGATCCATCTCATCGGGAGATTGCTGTTTTATCCCGTCCTGTAGTATAGCCGGACGGATAAGGTCCGCAAACGGGAATCCTTTATCATATAAAAAGAATTGGGATCTCACTTGCTCGGGGTTACTTCCCCTTTCCCGCATTTGCATAAGATCTTTTTGAGTAAATTGTATATCCATGGCCGGGTACTTTAATTTTCATTTTATTTACAAATAACACAAGCTATATTCTTCCTGATTACAGTTATTTTTCGTAATTTTGCATATTCATCGATCCTGTTAATGGATGCAAAAATAAGAAATTTATGCTACGTTATTTTATATTTTTTTTAGGTTTTAGCTTCATTCTGACACAGAATCTTTCGGGACAGGAAACGGGATATTCTGTTAAGATTACGTTGGATGCCATTAACGATCCTCAGCTTTACCTCACGGGGAATTTAGGACCAAAGGAATACATTTTCGACAGTGCGAAAGTCAGGAAAAATAATACGGTACTTTTTGAAAATAAAAACAGGGTTTTACCTGGCGGGATTTACCGGGTCGTTAATCCAAAAGGGATGGTATACCTGGATTTTATTGTGGACAGGAACAGGTATTTTTCAATATCCGCGACAAAGGAAGATCCATGGAAATCAGCCGTCATAAACGGTTCTGATGAAAACATAGCCTATTATCAATTTTTAAAATTATGGCACTCTGCCGGGGAATTGCCCGAGGCATTTATCAATGAAATAACCGGAACTTCTCCCGGCTCTTTGTTAGCCAAATATCTTATAGCCAAGTACGTACCTTTTCATTACGATCCTGTTTACATGCCGGACGGCATCACCCGTGACACGGCAGCTGAATATCGATATATCACCACCCATTTTTTTGATCATATGGACCTGACCGATCCGCGTATGTTACGAATACCGGTAGATTGGCAGGTCGATGTTTTTTTTACCAGGATCGTGAAGCAGGAATCGGATTCCATTCTCCGGGAAATGGACAGATTTATGACCAAAATAAACAATCAGGAAATGGAAAATTATTTCCTGCGCTATTTCTACCAAATATTTGATGTGGGAAATCCGGAATACGATGCAGTCCTAGTTCATTTATACGACCGGTATTGCCCGGAGAATCAATGCGAATGGCTGGATGATTATTCCGGCAGGAGATTATATCGTGAGGTGCAGCGTAAAAGAAAACTTTTGCCGGGACAATCAGTGCCGGTTCTGGCTGCTTACGACCGGGAGCACCGGCTTCATAGTACGGAAGAGATTAAAGACAAACATATCCTGTTATGGTTTTGGGATCCGGATTGTGACGATTGTGTCGAACTGACTCCGGTGTTATATGATATTTATAAAGACTACCGGGATGAAGTGGAAGTATTTGCGGTGTCCGTAACGGAAGATTACGACCGGTGGATCCGTTTGGTGGATGAACATCAATGGGACTGGATCAATGTAAGTTATGCGAACGGAGAACCCAATTATGATTTTGTCGATTATTTCGAGCTTTACACTACTCCCGGCATTTATTTACTGAATAAACATCATAAAATAATCGCCCGCCAATTCCCGTTAGAACAACTGCCTGGAAAATTAGAATATTAATAAACAAAGAAAGATATGAAAAAAGTAACATTATGCTTTATTTTCCTGATCTTTATTTACATTCCGGTTTCTTTACAAGCCCAGTCGAAATCTAAAAAAAACGCTACGGCAGTCGCGGAAAGCGGTCACGAAATGGTTTTTAATATCAAGGGGGCACAGGATTCTATGGTTTACCTGGCTATCCATTACAGGGATAAATTGATGTTAAGGGATTCCGCCCGACTTCAAAAACCGGGAAAATATATTTTCAAAGGTACCAATACGCTGGACGATGGTCTTTATACTTTGGTATCGCAAAAAAAGACTCCTTACCTCAATTTTATCATTGACCGGAATCAACACTTCGAATATAATCTGGACACGACATACAATACGGCCAATTTTTCTGTGATTAATTCCCCGCAAAACGCGGAAATGCTGGCTTTCCAGCAGAAAACGGCCAGTGCGCAACTCAGGGTTAAAGAGATCCAGGAGAAAAGGAAAAAATTTGAAAATACCCGTCAAACCGACAGTGTGACTTATTATACGGAACAACTTCAACTGGTGAATAAAGAAATGACGGATTTTATCCATAAGCTGATCGAAAGAAATCCGGACTTCCTTTTTTCCAAATTACAAAAAGCATATCAGCCGATCACCATTCCCGATCCTCCGGTTAGAAGCGACGGATCGATAGATTCGAATTTCCAGTTCGTATATTACCGTACGCATTTCTGGGATAATGTAGATTTGCAGGATAATCGTTTTATTTTCCTGCCGGTACTCGAACCTATGTATAACGAATACTTTACCAAGGTTTTATTTTACCAGGAAGTAGATACTGTTACGCATTATATTGATATCTTCTTAGATAAAGTGAAGGGCGACAGCCTGATGTACCGCTATTTTCTGGAACGCCTCTCCTACCAGTTCGAAACCAGTAAACTATTGGGACATGATGCCGTTTTTGTCCACATCGTAAAAAATAATCATTTGCAGGGGAAAGTGAACTGGCTGGAACCATCCACTCTTAAAAAGTATGAAAAAAGGATCAATGAGTTGGAGCCTTTACTTATCGGGAAAAAAGGACCGGAATTGATCATCGCCGACACGAGCGGAAAGAAATGGTATTCTTCTCATCAGTTGCCGGACCAATACGTGATATTGTGGTTTTTCGATCCGACATGCCATACCTGCAAAAAAGAATCCCAGAAATTGAAAATCCTCTATGATTCGCTGGAGAAAGCCGGAACCCGTAATTTCGAAATTTATGCCATCGGCAACGACAGTGACGAAAACAGATGGAAAAGATACGTCAGGGATAATCAATTTCCATGGATCAATGTGGGCGGGCACGTGGCTAATGTAGATTACCGGGATGCTTATAACGTCATGGCCAATCCTACGATGTATATCCTCAATGAAAAGCGGGAAATTATTTTAAACCGGCGTATCGATGTTGAGAAGATCCCTGAATTTATTTCCCAATACGAAAAGATCGAAACCCTGAAGAAAAATCAGTAACGGGATTGCCATGAAAATAAAGATCCTCCCGGTAATTCTCTTTTCCTGGCTTTTTTTTCAGAACTTAGCCGGGCAGTCCCATTCTTCGCAAAATAAAATCAATGAAGAAAAAGGACATAAAATTGTTTTCAATATTAAAGATGCGAATGAGCCTGTCGTTTATTTATCCATAAGATACCAGGATAAACTGATCCTGAGAGATTCCGCATACCTTAATCCGGCGGGACAATATATCTTCCGGGGTGATTCCCGCTATGAGAGTGGTCTCTATTCACTCGTTTCCGCCCACAAGACACCTTATGTGGATTTCATTATCGATAAGTATCAGTACGCGGAATTTGATATCGACCAATCCCGTAATCCGGAGAATTTTTCCGTTAAAAACTCTCCGGAAAATGAAGAGTTATTTGCTTATCAAAGGACTGTTTTAAAGACCCGGAAACAGGTACAGGAGATCCAGCGCAAACGCCAGCAATTTGCCAGGGCAAAGATGAGGGACAGTCTTAATGTGTATAATCGTCAATTAAATTCTTTACAAACGGAAATCAACCGGTTTACGCTCGATATGATCGACAGGAATCCTGATTTTCTTTTTTCGAAAGTCCAGAAATCCACTTTGCCTGTTAATATTCCGGAATCCGTCCTGAAATCCGATACTTTAACCCGGAATATCTATTACCGGGATCATTATTGGGATAATGTGGATCTGGGCGATTCCCGTCTTATTCCTTTCCAGATATTGGAAAATAAATATCAGGATTATTTTTTTCAGGTGCTCAGATATGCGGGAACGGATACTTTGATCAAATATGTTGACCGATTCCTCCAAAAAACCGAAAATGACAGCAATATGTACCGTCATTTTCTGGATAAGCTTGCTTATGATTTCCAGGTAAGTAAAGTATTGGGTCACGATGCCGTATTCGTGCATATTGCTAAAAATAATCACCTCAAAGATAAAGCATACTGGTTGGATGAGTTTATGATTGCCAAATATGAAAAACGGGTAAAAAACCTCGAGCCGGTACTTATAGGCAGTCAGGCAGCGGAGTTGATCATTCCCGATACCAGCGGGCAACGATGGATATCTTCCCATACCTTGCCTGAGAAATATATCCTGCTATGGTTCTATGATCCCACTTGCGTAACCTGTAAAGCGGAATCCGAAAATTTAAGGACACTGTACGATTCGCTCACACGATCCGGAACCCGTAACTTTGAAGTATATGCCGTTGGAAATGATATTGATATTGAGCGATGGAAACGATATGTAAAAGAAAACAACTATCCCTGGATACAGGTGGGAGGTCCGGTAGCCAATATCGATTATATGGCTGCCTATAATATCTATGAATCTGGAACACCTTCACTATTTATCCTGAACGGAAACCGGGAGATCATTCTCAACAGGCGTATCGAGATAAAACAAATTCCCGGATTCTTACATCGATATGAAAAATCCGGGAATTGAAACAAGGAGATCTTATTTATTTTAATCTCAAAAGGAAACTTTGATTAATGTTTATGTCCACCGCAACCGCCATGGTCATGACCGTGGGAACAACCTCCTTTTCCTGGTTCGGCTTTACAACATGCGGGGAGTTTTTCCCTTGCTTTCGGGTCAGCTTTCACTAAATCCGCGTCGTATCCTATATTACTGATCCCTTTTCTGATTTCATCAGCGTTTGTTTTCTGAGGATTATAAGTCACCGTCACTTTTGACGTTTTCAGATCCAGGGAATAATCGGTTACTCCTTTAAGGAAAGGAATCTTTTCTTTGAACCTGTCTTCACATTTCTGGCAAACGGCATTGGTCTGGATCACTACGGTTTCGGTTTTGCTTTTTTGAGCCATTAAAGTAATGCCGAATAAGGCGATTACTGCAGTTAAAAAATACTTTTTCATTTTTTTCTGAATTTACATTAATATTAAACGAATTGAAAGTTATTTAATTGTCCATCTTAATCCTACATATCCCATCGCGCCGGTAATCGGTGCGTAAATGATGGAAGCATCGAAATATTCTCCAAACGGATCATTCGCCGACAGGATCGGATTTTTTTGTTTGTAATTCAATAGGTTTTCCCCGCCTACATAAACTTCCCAGTTCCTGAATTTTTTCGTAACCTGGGCATTTAGTACAAAGTAAGAAGGTGATTTTTCCGGGAGGCGGAATTCTTCCGGATTACCGGAGGTTTCGGGAAGCCTCATGGAGCTGTTGAATTGTAGTGTAGTGCTGAATTTCCACTTATCAAATTTAGTGGAATAGCTAAGGTTCAGCAGGGCTTTATGAGGACTGGCCAGGGCTTTGGGTTGTAATTTACCTCCAGTGGTCAACCATACATCGTTAAAACGGTAAGCCACAATGATTTCGAATCTTTTGATCGGGTAAAGGGTCAGTTCCGCCTGTGCCGAATGAGAATAGGATTTCCCATGTAAATTTGAAATCCGTACCTCGCGGGGATCACTATCCAGGTCGATAACGGTCTGGTTGATAAAATGAGTGTAGTAATAATCCAAAGCGAGGTTGGATTTTCCACCTTTCATATCGAAAGTTTGCACAAAACTCAACCCGAAATTATAC
The DNA here is from genome assembly GCA_937949745.1 of uncultured Bacteroidales bacterium. GTDB lineage: Bacteria > Bacteroidota > Bacteroidia > Bacteroidales > WCHB1-69 > JAGVVH01. The sequence goes on from CALECM010000113.1 coordinate 46,643, forward strand.
GCTTCTTCGGGTTTAAGGTCTTCCGTAAATACAAATTCTCTGTTACTTACTAAAAGCGAAGTGTTTTCAGCAATTACATTGGAGGTCCTGTATCCTTTTCCGGCAGATAAACGGAAGGAGCTGTTTTTGTGTGCCATCCATTTTAAATGAAATCTGGGAGTCCAGAATAACTGGTTATATAAAGAATTATAGTCGAACCGGATTCCCGGCATCACCACCAGTTTTTCATCAATAGAATAGGAATATTCGGCAAAAATACCGGGTACGGCTTCAAGACGGGAAGAGAATGGCGGACGTATTTCATTGCTTACATTATAAAGCTGGTCTCTCAGTTCATCGATCTGGAAACTGGCGCCTGCCGTTAACTTATGCCTGTCTTCTTTTCCATAACGATTGGAATAGAGGATATTGGCAAAGCCACTGATCTGTTTGGCATCATATTTTCTCAATCCGAAATAGGAATTATTATCATGGTAAGTAAACGAGAGAATTGTTCCGATACTTTCATGATGTCCTTTCAGGAGAAACCCGTTCTTCGTGATTACGTTGAGACGGTTGGTTTTAATCCGCATCCCCCATAGAGAATCTGAGAAAAGATCGGTTTTGGGATCAAATTTCACCTGACCTCCCACCCTGTCTTCCCACAGGTAAGAAACCATTGTTCTACCTTCGAATTTTCCGGGAACGGTATAATCCCAGCGGTTCATCGCGTTCACCTGATAATTGATGGGAGCATCTAAAAAACCGTCTTTGTTCATATCCATACGGGCGAACTGTCCTTCGGTATGCAGCAGGAACATGGTGGATACATTTTCCTTTACATCAAACCGGGTGTTCAGGTTAAGTTCGCCTTTACCCATAGTGCTGCCGAAAAGATTCAGGAAAAGTTTTTCCCGGTTAGTTTCGGGTTTTTTATATTCCACATTAATTTGCCCTGTAATCGCTTCATATCCGTTGGTAACCGATGAAATACCTTTTGATATGGAAATCGCGTCCATCCAGGTTCCCGGCACAAAACCAAGTCCGAATTGGTTGGATAACAATCGGATATAGGGAGTATTTTCTAATAAGATCTGGCTATAAATACCTGCCAGTCCCAACATGGAAATTTGCTTGGCGCCGCTTACCGCATCGGAATATTCCACATCCACCGCAACCGTATTATCGAAGCTTTCCGATAAATTACAACAGGCCGCCTTTCTCAGGCCGTCGGTGGTAATCACGGTAGTAAGAATAGGTTTTACGGAAATATAGGCTCCGTTACGGGCCGCTACTTCCACGGCAGGCAAGGTATTGGATCCCGATAGTACCACATTCAATTCGGTCTGAGTGGCGGGAATCGTGATCGTATCACTGGGATAAGCCTGGTATTTGATCACAAGCCTGTCCGTATTCTTTACTCTTTCCAGCGTAAAATTCCCTTCGTGGTTCGTGACGGTCCCGACCGCGGTATTGTGCCATTGTAAAACGGCACCGATGACCGGTGTTTCTTCTCCGTTTTCATTAAACTCTGTTACTTTACCCTTCAGCGGTGATTGTGCCGCTAAAGATAACGTAGCGAATATAATGAACAACTGTATTAAAATTATTTTTTTCATTACGATGTAACTTAATATTGATTATATAAATTAAAATACACGCATTCCTAAAAAAGGAATAGCATGAATAATAGGATCATATAATCAAAATTACGCGTAATGAAGCCTTTGCTGGGTATAATCCGCAAATAACCTTCCCTGAATTACAGGATGAGGCGGCTGGATTTCCGTGGTTTTAAAAAATACTTGGTATAGAGTTACCAGATAATCATGTGTGTCATATAATACGAGTTGAACAGGAAGAGTTTCCGCATCAATGGAAACCGTATGCTCTTCCCTTTCGTAATTATCTAAAATCTTGAAAAAATACTGGGTATCGTGACAATGATGATGTTTATCTTTTACATGATGTGGATGGGAATCATGATCATGGTCCTGGCATAAGCAGGTCGTGATTTCCGTTTTTTCATTACAATGATTACAACAATGATGTATGGATACGAAAATACCGGTGGAAAAGACAAAATAAATTGTCAGCATGAAGAGCAAGATACTTTTTTGTAAAATCTTTTTCACGGGTTTAAATTTACGATTACAAAAATACAATTTTTTTATAAATCAGAAATCTTCAACAGCAAATTTCTGCTTTTATTATGTTGCAACAGGTACAAATGTCGAAAGTTCAATAAATAAACGAATGAATGATAAACAGTTCCAAAAATATTTCCTGAAGTTGTGTAATGAATTTAAAAAAAATGTACTTTTGCAACCTCAAAACGGGGTGTGGCGCAGTTGGTAGCGCGCTACGTTCGGGACGTAGAGGCCGCAAGTTCGAGTCTTGTCACCCCGACACTATAAGTGTTTGATTTACAGAGCGTTACAAGCGCTCGGTGAACTTTTTTAGAAAGATTAGAAAGTTTTTAATCCTTAACATGCGAATAACCAAAAAGTTAAAATGGTTATATCGCTAAAAAAAATTTTTTCCACACCGAAACTACATAAAGGAAAAGCATGGTATATACTTTATTCATACCGTGATCCGATTTCCCAAACAATGCATGCCTTTAAGATTACTAAAGGCTTGAATGTTGGGAATGAGGATCAAAGAATGAGAAATGCCCAAAGAATTATTGCCAATCTCACTAAAAAGCTTGAAAATGGTTGGTCTCCATTCGAAGAAAGATTTGGAAAAAAGAATTTATCCAGTCCCAATAATTGGATAAATGCTATTTCTGATTTTTTAAGATTTAAGGCAACTGAAAATATCGAGGAACGTTCGTTTATTGAATATAGCTATAAATTGAATAAATTTATAAAGTTCATTAAAGAAAAGAAGTGGGATAAACTAAATGTTTCTTTGTTCACTTATGAGCATGCCTTAGAGTTTATGGAATGGCTAAAGGCGAATGGCTGTCGTTCTGGAAAGACTCTCAAAGAATATAAAAGCATAATGGGTCAAGTTTGTAATCATCTTAGGAAAAAACAGCTAATCACCCAAAATTTCTTTGAATTATTGCCGCATTATAAATATATCAGTAATACCCCACGCCTATTTTCCGATAAAGAACTTCAAGAATTAAAAAATTATGCTCTCCAATGCGACCGGCAACTATGGATTATATTTCAGTTTATTCTATATTGCTTTTTTCGACCGGGTCGAGAAGTCCGATTAATGAGAGTTGGGGACATTGATTATGAAAAAGGAATACTGTGGAGCCGAAAAGATACAGCAAAAAATGATAAGGAAAAACCGGTGATTATTCCGGATCATTTTTTAAAATATTTAATCCAAAACGGATATCATAAAGCCAATAAAGAGGATTTTATGTTCACTGTTGAGGGAAAACCGGGAAGTATTCCTGTTGGGAAAAACTACATATATAAGCATTATAAAAAAGCAAGATTAGCATTAGGCATAAACACATATATTTACGCCGCTAAACATACCGGTAACCGTAAATTAAAGGACAATGGAGCCGATTTACTTGATATGATGAAACAAAATCGACATTCATCACCCAACCAAACTTATGTTTATTTGAAATCATTGGAGGATGAATATAACATGGCTTTAAAAGATAAATTCTTTACTGTTTAGATGCTGATTTTTTGCCACTGTTCACAACATATACTTTTTTATTAGGCTTTTCATTCATTTTCCGGGAAACAATAGTAATAAATGTATCCATGGCAGGCAATACCCTTTCAAAATCTCTTTTACATAAATAAGTACTGGATTCATATTTTGATTTCATCAAAAATGGATTTTTCAGATTCATGAAATTTAATTTATAAGCCACATATTGCTCGAAAAAGCGAGCCCAAATTTCATTTCTTGATCGCCAATAATCACCCGATTTAGCTTTAATTAGCCTCTGATAACTCTCTGATAACATTTTCCCGTCCATAATAATGGAGTCAACAATTCCGTTTGCCAAAGTTCTAAGTTGACTACCTCTATTGTCTTTTAATTTTCGAGCCGTTGAACTTCCTCCAACCAATGATCGGTAATTTCTATTTTGATCAATATACGTCCCAAAGAAATAATCCACAGCATGCCCATACTCATGCGCCAATGAATTATCTCCACTATTTTTTGTAAGATTTATCATAAACGTGGATGGTTCAAAATGGGCTTTTGCCCCTGACATACCCCTGGCACCGAAAGCTAAGCCAATAGTGCCATCCATTCCTAAATTAGTGGATCGCATTACTTTCGACAAATCCCGTAGTGAAATGGCTGCAGCATGTAATTTGTCTGATCTATCATTGTTTGATAGCCAGTTCCCCCACTCAAAGCCTTTTAAATTATAAAGCTTTAAAATCTCATATTGATCGAGAGGTTTCTGTGGAGATATAGTTTTCGGTAGTTTTGAAGTAATACCTTTTGAAGATTTTTGCACTACACCTCTAATACTCCAATAGCGATCAGCACGGCCTCCCGTGCTGATATCCGGATTTGAATCTACTATTTTCTTTTGTTTTTGCATGATTTAACTTTTTTAGATGATTTAGTAAGGGTAGTCTTGTTAGGTTTGCGAGAACTCAAATTTTTCTCATGTTTTGATAAATTGGCTATTGGTTTTTTGATATTCATGGTTTTTGGGATTTACTTATTTTTTCTTGTAACTCTTTCCGGCCTTTTTCATGGCAGTTTGCCATTTCATACCCGGATTGTTTTTGCGGATCCTTTTCGCTTCGCTTGTAATTTGTTTGCCCATAGCGGACATTTGTTTTTTAGTCAGTTTTGCCATTTTTATTTGTTTTATATTTGATAATTAAGATAATGCCATAAATAACCCCGCCTATTATGATGAGTATTAAAATGGTTTCCAGGTGATCCCAGAATGTTTTTTTCGATTCTATTATCGGTTTTGGAACTTCAACCGGTATATATTCTGTTATAGTGTCTGCAGGTAGATGAATAAAAACTTTCAGTGTGTCAAGTTGCCGAATAATAACAACATCTCCCCTATTATCCGTAATTGTAAGCGTATCAGTGTCTCCTTTGGAAAATACAAAAACTGTGTCAACGTGATATTCAGGAATTGTATAGGTATAGGGAATATCTTTTGTTGTGAATAGATCCGGACATTTATATGATAAACGGTACATTTGTTTTTCGCAGCTGCAACCGGAGAAAATTAAGGTAAATAATAAGAAAATGAAACACCTGGTTATTTTATCCATTTTTCAATTGTTTTTCAAGACGGTCGTAACTATTTTTCAATGAGTCATATTTACTGCTTAAATCATAGATTTTCTGTTGCAATCCTTCATTTTCCTGTCTTAACTGGTTGGTTTCAATGACATAGTTTACTACCCGCCCATTAAGGTCACGTATTATTTTATCGTAAGCATCAACCTTTTTAACAATGGTTTCTATTTCCGCAGCCCCTGCAGTAGCTGCTTCCTTTCTACGGGAATATTTAAAAGTAAAAAGCCAGGTTATAAATGACATTACAACCGCTATGGGTAGTGTTTTTAAAAACTCTATGATATCCATAATTAAAATCCTTCCGGAACTCCCTTTTTAATGTATTGTTGCATTACTTCTTCGTCTGACAGTACTTGGAAACAGGTGAGTTGTGACAACTTACCTACAAAGCCATTAGCAGAACCCTTATTCCATATTCCAATTCCCACGTACGGTTGGCCATAATTTGAAATGTAATTATCCAAATTAGTATTGGCCATTGTATTTTCAGCTTTTAATACTCCATTGATATATATTTTAGTGGTGTATGTCCCATCATCATTTTTAATGGTTGTGACTGTTTCAAAAGTCTTAATATTAAGGGGTAGAATGGAATTTATTGATAACATTCTTTCACCAACCTGATTCACATAGGTAATTAGTTTATCATGCGCAAGCATTAACGTCCAATAAGTATCATTCGAATGCGAAGAGTTCATAAATGAAAATTGATTACCAACTGTGTTGATTCTTGTGTGATATGCGGAAATGGTGTAATCTGAAATAGGCAACGGTTGATTATATCCTACTCCCATATTTGCTGCATTACTTGATAAATAAAGTTCACCCCCGGAAATAATTCCACTACCTTCATAATACAGGGAGTAATCACCACCGGCGACATATTTAGGATATTTATCATCCGTTAATGGTGCGTAAAAAATCAATTTTGAATTTTCCTGATGGTGTTTATCGTAATTACGCCTTAACATTATCCGATAGTGTTAAAATTATTACTCATTTCAATTTCCCTGATTTCTTCAATGGTATTTGCCGCCTGGATTAATCCTTTGAGCCTATAAAAATCATTTCTCAGCATCTCCCCGATTCTTTTGTATTCGGATAAGACTTCGGTTGCTGTGGGTGTAGTTTGGCTGTCATACACACCGGAAATAACATTAAATACTTTATAATCGGGAATAATCTCTGACATTCTCGCCTGTGACATCATGGATAGCCTTTCAATTGCCTGCAATTTAATTTCTGAAATATCGGGCGCGGATGTATTTCGCAGCTCCATATTTAAAATTTCAGCATAGGAAGCTTCCGGATGGTTGGTATAGAAATCAATCTGATCGGCCGATAACGGCACAAACAAATTGGCCGGAATATTGCTTATACCCGACTTAATAATTTGCTTCCTGGTTACATCAAAATACAATACTTTATTCATAATATTTTAGTTCACGTGATGAAAGAAGGAGTATCACACCTCCGAAACGATAAAAAGACACTTCAACAAATGTATTTTCCTTAATCAATAAGGTGGGGTATTCAAATTCGCTTTGGTATAACATGGCATCCTCTGCGGAAAAAATTATTTGCTTATCCTTTGAAGAATTAAAAAATATTACGGTAGATAGTACACCATCTTCTTTTTGAAGAATTTTTATGGTTCTTAAATCATCCGCATTAACCAGTTCTATAATGTTGACCGTATCTTTGGAAACAGAAGGAATAAATGATATCGGACTTGCTTCGCTCTCCTGGATCACATTTATATCTCTCTTGGTTTGTGCCGATATTAATTCCTGCAATCCTTCTACATTGGTCGCTTTAGTCCTGGGTAGCAAAACATCAAAACCATTATCCGTTTTGATGTTGATGGTGATAAAATTATCTGATCCGCTTTTTTCTAATTTGAACCAGTAATCACCGGTTTTCATATCTACCGGCATATCCGGAGAAGTAATAATAACAGAACCTGCACCGGGTTTATCTTTTTCTTTTATATAGCGAAATCTATTGTCTAACTTCTTATTTAAAGCCATCTTATATTACTTTAGGTTTTCATAAATAACCCAACTTGAAAACAGAATACAGACCACTGCAGCGGTAATTTTAGCGTACTTCATAATGCTTTTTTTTTATCAAGTTCTTTCAGGTTGTATTTATTAATGATACTGATCAATTTGCTTGCATAAGTCGGATCGGTGGCATAACCGGCCGACTGCAATGCGTATGCCTGATCTTCCGGCGTAATGGCTGATCTTACAGGCTGGTAGCGTTGCAAAGTCATTAGTAAGTGGCTATGATCCCGAATGGAATCAGATAATGTTTTATATACCCGGAATCCGTCAGTTATGGTTACATTTTTCCCGTTCAAATATTCGCCGGTGGAAGCCCGGTATGTGGATCCGTCCCAGTATGGTGATATTTGACCGGTGGCCTTAATTCCGAAAAGATTGTTGGCGGGGCCAATTGTACTTTTGCCGTAACCGGATTCAAGGGCGGCCTGTGCCGCTTTTACCGACGGCAATAGCGGGGTTCCATTGGTTGCAATAATAAATTCGGTAGAATACTTCTTGAAAAATTCCTGTGGTGTCATTAGCGTATTAGTTTTTTAGAGATTACAATTAAGAGGATACCGACCAGCAAGGCACCACCTAACAGGTAGGATATTGAAATAAAGTCCAATGATATGGAGAACTGTAGAGCCTTATCCCCTTTCAGGATATCTAAAAAACCCCCGTTGTCATTATTTGTATTTGCCATAGTTTAAGCGTTTTGAATTTGGTTCATTTGAGTTGGCGTTAAGGAAATATAAGTCTTACCCTTTGTTATCTCCATTAATTTATCATACTGGCTTTTTTGCACTTTATTCAACCCTAAAAACATCATCACGGCATCATGTGTGATAGGGCCAAATATGCCGTCCACGTTCATCTTGGATTCTGTGATAGGTGTGAGCGTATTTAAGGCCGTTTGAAGTGATTTAACGGCTGCTCCGGTCGTACCCACTTGTAAAGGGAAGTTGGTATCTGATCCGGGGGAACTGGCTTTATTCTTTTTTCTGTAAAGCACAATCCCGATAGTAACCAGGATAACGGCCACGATAACAATAATTATAATCGTCTTTTTTTTCATGCCCTTACTTTTTGAAGGAGTTCATTATACTGCTTCTCGTTTATTTGGGAATTACCGGTTTCAGCGCGTAAGGCTGTTTGTGTGCTTTCACCAAAAATGCCATCTACTTTAAGCGGAGTACCCCCATGGATGTATATATTTGCATTTAGCGCACTTTGGAGTGCTTTCACATTCTCCCCTTCAAATCCTTTACGGATAGGGAAAGAAGCAATTTTCTGTGAAGTACCGGTGAAGTATTTAGCCTGATATAACGGATTGTTATTTGCATTTGACCTTAAAGAATAAGTATCATTGAGTAAAAACTTTTCATCTACGTTTATTTTTGGCGTATCATCATCGGTTTTCTTTTGTATTGTGGCAGGTAAAGTAAGGGTTTTACTTACGGTTACATTATTTTTGAGAAAGGTTTTAAGTTTATCCTCTCTGATGGATGTATTACTATTTGTATCCCCTTCCTTATTTTCCTGGTCTTCCTGGATTGATTCATTTTCCGTCCCCTTCTTTTTCTTCCACTCTTTGTATAGAACAAAAGCAAGTATCGCAGCCAGTATGATTACTTTATTTTTTTTCATGGATTTAAAATTGGTAATTGATTCCCTTTGAAGTTAAAATTTGATTGAGCTTTTTGATCTCCCGGCTTGAAAGGTCGCCATGTAGCCACTGTGAAAGTGTCTCATTATCCCGGATGCCATAAACCGCAACAAGCTTGAGAACATCCGCAGTATTACGCATTTCATTGAATACGGCGTAAATGGTTGCTTCATCCGTACCTATGCCTTTCATGGCATTATAAAGTCTTTGGGCATAAGTTTTATATGCGCTCTCCGTGTAAGTAGTGGATTCCCCAGTCGCTTTGATTTCCTCGTTTAACGCCTGGTTGTTTTCTACCTTGTTCTGCAGGTTGGAAAACAGGCCTTTGATTTTATTTCTGAAAACAAAATACACGATGATTATAACCACAATCAGAATGATCAAGGCAATCATTCTTTTCGGGTTCTCGACCAGTTTTGTTGTTGTATCTAATGCGTTTGCCATTATTATTTATGTTTTTTGAAAATGTATATTGCAAAGACGATCAAAATCGCAATGACGATGATTTTGATATTGTCCATTTTAGTGAGTTTTAATGTAGCTGCGTACTCCGTATCATCCTGTATTTTATTATATTCAAATACCTTGTCATTGTATGATTTCTCTGCGTTTAACGAGGCGTTTTTGGCTGGATACCAAAATTCAAACCAGGTCATATAATTCTTATTATTTATCGCTCTGATCATCTCTTTTTCTTTTTAAAAACTAAAACCAAAACAATAATTATGACAATGACAACAACCGCAATCATAGTGGTATTATTCCCGTTATTCTGGTTACTGTGGGGATTGCCGTTTGCTGATTTTTTACCCAAATCCAAATCAACCTTTAAATTGGAAAAAAATTTTCCAACACCCTCCCCTGCAGAACTAACTCCCATTGTTAAAACAGAGGAAAGGACATCTCCGACCGTATTAAAGAAAACGGAAATAAAATCCGGTGCATCAGCCGTTTTTTCAAGGGCGTAGGTACTGGTTTGGTATTTGTTTGTCGTATCCTTATAGATAGTTGCCATTGTTATTTTTTAAAGATCACGTAAAGGCCAATAATCGCAATAATGGCCACTATGATAATTGTCGTTGTTGAAATACCCGTGGAAAGTTCCCCGGTACCACCCTGGTTATTATTTACAGGGATTATGTCGTTATTCTTTTCCGAATCCGACCGGTCAAGTCCGGGAGTGCCGGTTAATGTAATCCGTGATCCATTTTCTGTGGTAACACTATTGGTATTGTTTTTATCGTAACTGATAATCTTACCATCTGATTCCATTTTCCTTAACTTATTCTCCAGTCTGATCCTGTCATCTTTGCTATTGAAGAATATGCGAACAAACGGTTTGCTTCCACCTTCACGGGCTATCTCTATTTTTTTAAACTGTCCGGAGAAGTTATTCCTGATCAACGTCATTAGATCGGAGGGATTTTCTGAAAAAACCCTTAATCTTTTTGCCGTCAATTGATTAAATCCAGTTATCAAATCCACTAACCGGTTATAATCAATATCCGTAATCCTACGTTGTGAATATTTGCGCTTAAGCTTCATCGTTATCTCATTTTACAAAGGATACGGATGGTTGCAACCAGGATGCAGGCTAACAGGAAATTACTATACGAAAAGTAATATTTACCAAACAATGTAAATCCACTTCCTTTAAGTGAATTTTCTTCAGTTATATTCATTTCCATATCGGTCACATAGTTTTTTCCTTTCGTTACAAAGGATGATCCTTGGAGTGATTTTTTCATTTTCATATTTTTTATTCCTAAATGTTTTAATTCTTCAATGGCTTTTGGATTATTATTTTCGGTAGCATCTATTTGCAATGCTTCAATATATAAGTGTTTAAGCCTGTGAGCGTTTATAATACCTACTTTGTATAATGCTTTAATTGTTTTTTTGAGGGAACCGGGATGTGTTCCATATACTTTCCTGAGTGCGTAAGCATCAGCGACCTGTTCGCTATCTGTCTGTAACTTGTAATGGCCTCTTTCATGTTCTATGATAAACTGTTTTTCAAAATCTGTAAATTTGTCCCATACACTGGTGTTTATTTCAATTACACCATCATACATATTGATAGCTGCGGGACATGCGCCCAATTCTTTCGCAGTGACATGGACAAATTCACCCACATTATTACTTTTTAAATGCAAACACCATAACCACGACCAAAACCACTACAACCCCACCAATGGCCACATATAAGCCTGTTTTGTTGTTGCCGCTATCAGGATTAGAGTAATAGATATTGGTATCCGGATTCGTTCCCTTTATAGAACCAATCATATTTGCAATGCCCGACAACACACCACCGGCACCGGTGACAATAGTATTAATTAACCCTGTATTGTCCTTAGCAGAATTTACCGCAGCCTCTTCCGCATAATTTTTCTTTTTCTTCATCTTTTTAAGGTTTAAAAAAAGCCCGTACCCTCAATAATGGGCAGGGCTTTTCTTGGTCAACAATCGGTTTTAGAGAGGTTTTTATTCTTCGAAGTAAAGTATGAATTTCATGGTACAAGTGGAGGGTATAGTAACGATCCACAATAAAGTGTCGCTTAATTCCAGTCCGGTTTCCTTGAATAGTAAATCTATGCGGTCGCTCTGATACTGATAGCGGTCAAAGAAATTGGACAAATCCAAAGTTTGCTGCTTATTCTTATCAAATGGATTGAGTTCGGTAATTTCCATATCCGTGTCAAAAGCCGTCTGATCGTTTGAAACGATGGTCATCTTCTTCAAAACAGAGGGGTTCGTTTTGATGTATTCCCTTAGATTCATTATGCTGTAATCAGGGTTACCCGGTTTCATTGCGATGGTGCTTTTTGTACCTTCTACTATTGCTTCCTCATCAGCCAGAACACAATCGACATTGAATCCTGCCCTTTTTAATGATTTAGGACTTGAATTGATTTTTGTTATGGTAACATCGCTGTTATCGAGTTTTGCAATATAATCATCTGTACTAAGGTAACCGGGTATAATTGCCACTTTACGGGCGTTCTGATCGTTGTTTTGAATTTCAAATTGAAATTTGGGACTAAGTGCCGAAGCTATATTTTCATTCATGTTTCCTGTGAATTTATTGGTTAAAACTTTTCTTGATCGCTTTATAATTTCCTGTTGTGTCATTTTTTATGCCGCTGTTTCTTCGGTTTCTTTTTTGGTTTTTTGTGTCCTGTAAAAAGCAATACCGGCAATAACAAGGGCTGCTATTACAAAAATGTGGATGTTGTTCGTGATAAACTTTTTCATTCTTTGCTGATTTTATTTTTTATGGTTTAAGTGAAATCGTGACACAAAAGTATAATGGTAAAAATCAGTGATGTAGGGAATTGCAACCAATTGCAGGTTTTTGCAGTTTTTTGTTTTACTTTGTGGATTATTGCGTATTTATATGCATGGATATCCACCGGTAGGATAAAAAAAATCCGGCACAATAGGCGCCGGATCCTAATCAAAAAATATATTAATAAACATTTATCCCGGTTCCCCGAGATGCTCAATTATGCGATGTATCTGTGGTATATGGATGTAATTACCCGTTCGGTTTTCCAATATATCTTTTAAGGTCTCACATTTAAGCCAATTGGTGAAAGTGCGTACATCGACCCTGTAAGCACTGGCCAACTCCGACAAAGTGCGGGGAGAATTACTTAATTTTTCGTTGCTGTTCATAGGTAGCCTTTATTTGAACGTCAAGTAAAATAATCTCATAATAGTAGGGATCGCCATTGAGAACCTTGTTTCTTATCCTCTCCTGGGCGGTGGTGATCTTTGTATATAATTCCGGGATCAGTTCTTTTTTCCGCTGGGTAAAATTTTCCACTGAATTAAACAGGATAAGCCATGAGGCGAAAGTAAAGCACTTTGGCGGTAATTGCCGGAGTCCGTGCGCTATAATATATACGTCGATTCCGAATTGCCGCCGCCGTATCCATATATATTGTAATATGTCGGGCGTTTGCTCATCGAGATAGGCCATTGCATCATCGAGCAATAACGCCCCTCCGGAGTAATTTTCCTTGATCATTTTGAGGGTGTCTTTACCGGTATACACAACCCGCCCTACTCCATTTAAAGTTCGAATATCCGAAGCGGAAAGTTCCGGAAAATTACGCCATTCTGCGGAATCAGGAGTAACAATGATTGCCTTCTTAAATTTTGGTAAGACATGGTCACGGAGGAAAGTGGTTTTTCCGGTGCCATTAATACCTACAACCAAATTAAGTTCTGCCTTACGCTGCATCGCCATTCTGTTTTAACCGTTCGTTTTCCTTGCGTAATTCTTCCAGCTCGGAATTTTGATTCCGGTTCATCATCGCCATAGTAACTTTAGCTCCGTATATAGTCAACATACTTGTAATAAGGATACCACCGGGTGACATTTGAAATGAAGTCGTTTGTAAATATTTAGCCCATGCGGCAATTAATGTTTCCCGTTCATTTTGATCCAGTTTGATATCTTCCTTATCGGTTCCTTTGATAAATATAACCAATACTAAAGGCAAAACCACATCCATTAGGGATACAATGATTTCGGCTGTAGGCTCGTTTAGCTGGATCATGTTTAATTCATGTCTTACCTGTTTACTGGTCACATATTCTACCGGTTCGGATTCTGTTTCCGTATCTATGAAATCCGGGATTTCCGGAACCGGTTCGGGGGTTTCATAATCCTGGATCGAGGCATTGCGGCTCTCGAACCACAAAGAAGCATCATCTATTAATTTATTTTGCATGGCCAAGTAATGTTTTTATCGCTTCAATTAGCGGTTGACGGTTTTTAACTTTCGTGACATAATAATTCTTTATATCATGGTTATACCCCATGCCAATAACCGATAAATAAACTTTACCGTTTTTTTCGACAGTACAGATAGCGGCGTTCTTATGCTCATCATCTTCCAGGGGATAACTTGACAGGAATTTTTCAAATACCGGGGTTATTTTATCATCCGTAAGTTGCTTTTCTGCAATCGGTATGATCATTTTAAGTAAACTATCGCTTAACATTGGATGATACTTTTAAATTCTCTTACTGCGGAATCAGGCACAGCATCCATATTACCGTTTACACTACCCATTTCAAACCGGTTATGGATAAAGTAATTGATTACATCATGAATACTCCACTCCTGTTCCCGTTTTCTTCCTTCCCGATCAGCAACATATTGAAGCAATAATAAATTTAGTGGATCAAATTGTATTACTTTACAGTTTTCCGGTAGTTTACCTTTTTCTATGAGCTGGGAGTTTTCTGCTTTCAGGCGAGTGTTTTCATCCTGTAAACGCATGATTTCCCCTGTGTCACTTTCCGTTTTTCCTTCTAAAGCTGTAAGTTTGTCAACTAAATCCGCTGTTTTTAATTCATTTTCAACTATTTTTTGATTTAGTTTCTCGATTAAATCAGCATTTTCTTTAAGTTTTTTTGCATAGTCCTGATTATTTTTAACAGGCCTGTGCTGTTGCTCTAAAATAGTTTCGACAAATTCGGTTGCAGTTGGGGCTCCAATACTTTGCTGAAATTCTTCAAATTCAGCATAAACATCAGGAGTAAGCCGTAAAGACTTTATTTTTACCGCTTTGCTTTTTTCTTCCATGTTTTTTTTCTTTTTATTTGTTTAACATTCTTTTTTTGAATATGGTGATTGGAATAGCTTCCATAAGCATAATAAATAGGATTGGTTAATACTGGATTTAGAAAATCGGAGTAAAAAAATCTATCATAATTTTGTATTAATTCCATTAGTCATTTATTATATTGAACTTCAAATAAATAAACATAAATTTTCAATTGTTTTCATGATGATTACTAATTACAAATCCATGAATACAAATACAAAAATATAATAAAAATCTGTTTGAAAATCAAGTACATGCATTTCGTTACGGCAGGATTGTAATATTACAACTCCGCCGTAATTTTATACATTAAAATAACAACCAACCCCTGGGTGATAATGCCAAAATTTTAGTGCTTTTAGTGCTTGAGTGCTACTGTTTTTGGATGTATTGATTCTAAATAAGTTACAAAATTTTAGTGCGATTAGTGCTAAAGAGTGCTAAAAGAGTGCTTATAAAAAATGGCGGATTTTACTTAGAGAAATAAGTACTTTTTCAATTTAGTGCTTTTAGTGCGCACTAAAGCACTCTTTTTTATATTATTTTAGGAAGGTCTATTAAAAATAATAAAAAGAAAATATATAAGGTATTATATATAAGCCCGTTGTGGATTTCTGATTTTTGACTTAAGCACCATTTTTTTAATTCCCGGTAAAAGGGGGTGCGGGGGAAAAGAGTGCTAAGGGGGATATTCCATTAAAAGGTAAAAATTACTTTTCATAAATTCAAAGTAATTTTTGGATGTTTTATATATTTTAATGGCTAAGAATCGAATATTTGAAATCAGACAAGCCCATACATACGTATAGGCCTGTCACAACGAAATAGTTTTAATCTCCTAACTGTTGCAAATAAAAAGGGTGCAACACTCCCTTAGCTTACTCATCTGCAGGCTCTGGTAAGCCCGGAATTAAAATAAGGAAAGGTAAGTCCGCACCCTATAGGGTTGCAAACTAATCTTTAGACCTATTATTCTTAATTCCTAAATTTACCAGATTTGCAGATAGAATAATAGTCTATGACTAATTACAGTGCAAATATATAATTAATACTTTATAATTCATATTGTTTTGTATTTTTGCGCCATGAAAAAACCTTTTGGAAGTGAGTTGGCTGAATCCCAAAAATTGGCATTTGATATGCTTAATGAGGAAGATCAAATAAGAGATCGCCATGAAGCCGCAAAGCACCGTAACAGAATATTTATAATTAGTTTCCTGGCTCTTATTATTTCAATTATAAGCCTTATCATAAGTATAATTATATGGCTGACATCTTGATCTAATAGTTGTCACAAAATATTCCACATTCCCAATTTTTAATTTTGCCCCCGACCGCGTCCGGCGGCAATTCATCCAAAAATATCCTTTTTCCCTTATACTTTACCAGTTTGCAACCTATTTCTCTGCTTTGTACCGCCCTCATAATGAATACTTCTGGAAAATCTACTCTTACCATATTCCAGTAAGTTGGGCTCTCAGATTTAATGCAACCTATACAATTGGCATTAGGATACAATAATTCATATATTTTTGGGAGTTTTATACCCGCTCTTCTAAGGATTGAAAAACAATCTTCCTTAGTTATTAACTCACTGCATAGTAATGGAATTACATCAGCCCTTTCCCTTTGCATGAAATTTTTTTGGCGTTTCCATTCATCCACAGTAAACCCTAAAATATGATAATCAATTCTATGTATAATTTCAAAGTGATACCTGGCTTCTCGTTTTAATAATCTTGTACAAACAGCCCCCTGCACTCCGCTCATATATCTTTCCCTTTCAAATACATCTACAATGGAGCAAGACGGATATTTTGGGTTTTTCGCCTCTATTATCGAGTGTTGGATATATTCTTCCACATCTTTTAAAAAACGACGATTGTCAGGATGCTCTTCTGTGACTGGGTTATTTACGACCAATATGTTATAATCTTTTTTGAATTTATCTATTGTTAGTTTGGCGGCTATCGCTGATGCTGCACCACATGAAAACCAAACAGCTATTGTTTTTTTCATCTCGGGTATTTATTTCTTTAGTTTTAAAAATAAGGTTATTGTTCCGCATCAAAATGTTGGTTGGCGATTGTAATGTATTCTGTTCCGCTTGTTTTGTCATGACCTGGCTTTGAACTGTCCAATGTCTGTATAGGATTTAATCGAAAACCGTAATAACGGCAATAACAGATCAATTTTTTCCAAAATCTTTGTGGGGAACAGTATTTCTTTTCCCTTGGATTTTTTTCGTAAAAATTATCTTGCAATTCCCCACGAATCAGGCGGGTGTTAAGTCTTTCTAAATTATGCTCGTGATTTTCTTCGGTAACGCCCAAATAATCGCTTAACCAACCGAAAAACACTTCTCCCATCTCCTGGCGTGCCTGCCGGCGTTCTAAACTATCGCATGGAGCTGCGATAAGTCCGGAATGATTAATACCCCAACCGTTTTTTGCAGCGAGAAAATACAGTTCCAAACATTCTGCCATAAAGTTATAGAACAGATTCCACTGTGATTCATCCCATTCGGTAAAGAAGCTTTTTCCGAAGTATTCGAAGGGCTTAAAGTCATCGTCAAAAAAGTCAGAAAAAGCCAGTTTAAATTGCCTGTCGGTATAGGAGGTTGTGGATCCGTTCAACATGTGGTTAGTGGTCAGGTAGATTTTAGGCACATCATTGCCTTTCAGAGTGTATTTGATAGCCCCCTTTCCCTCTATTGTCATCATGCCGACGATAATGGTATAAAGCAAATTGAAATCAAAATTAACCCTTACATCATCGATGAACATGTTTTCCGTCTTCCGGTTGACTTCCTGCCAAATGAAGCGATCGTGTTCCATGTCCGGCCGTTTTCCATCGATATATACCTGGTTCTTTACATAAGATAAGGCAAATCCTAAAAGTGATTTCCCTGTACGCCCGAAAGCCTCCCCTACTTCACTGATTTTGGCATCCATTCCAATCATTGCTTTCTCACAGTTTTTATCACGGTATTTATGGAGTAAATAACCGATTGCTGTCATTTTACTAATGAAATGTAAGGACACATCATTTAAATCCTCCGCTTTTATTTTTACGTTATTTCGCCGGCGATTATCGTCGTGGTATTCCGCCCAGCTGTGAAAAGAAGTAACCCATAGAAAATTGGCAAAATCGCATTGCCGTCCGGTGGCTGTAAATTGGACGTCATAAACCGGAAGATCGCCGATAGTTTCCCCTGTTTTGTTTACCTTAATAAGGCGGTCAAGGCGTTTAGCATCATAATGTTTAAGCTGTTCCGCCCAAACATTACCGTTTAACTCATTGAGTGATTTTTCTTCAATTCCTTCTGCCGATATCCGCCAGTATTTTTCTTTGAAGAATAAATATTCTACTGTCTTCTCCGGAGGGAAAAAACTTGGCTCGAAAAAAGCAATCTGATTAATCTTTTCGGGGCCGAAATACTGGGATGAACCCTGAATCAACATGTTTTGTACTTCCTTATCAAATATTTCCTCCGCTAATTCCATTGCGTAATCACGGGCTTCCGTATGATCCTTTAATACCCGGATTATATTATTTTCAACCCGTATCAATTCATTTGGCCGGTCATCGTTGCGCAACCGATAAAACCCCCTATTACGGAAGAATTTTTTCATGTTCACGTAATCGAATTTCAGTTCTCTTTCTATGTCCCCGTTTTTTTTGTTACGGAATACCTCGAAAAAGAATTTTTCATCATCCATTAATGGTTGAGCAAGTTCAATTTCATCATCCTTAAATCTCCATTTATTCCGGCCATAGGTAAATTCACACATGTTTTTAAGAGTGTCAAAATGATAATCACAAAACTGTTTTTTATCATTCAATAGCCAAATATCTTTGAGTTTTAAGTCACTTATGGTTGAAATTTTAAAGAGTTCAAAATATTCGCAGCTTTGCGGATCATCTTCGACTATGGAATTGATTTCCCGATCGAGTGCATTACGGTAATTTTCTTCTTTACCTGCAAGCGAACCGGCCAATAGGTCATCAATTCCTTTTTCATTTCCTTTACCACCTATCAGGTATAATTCAAGGTATATACCCCTATTCACTAAAGTTTGAAACCAGTCCCGGAAATTTTTAACGGCATAAAAAAACAAACGGGAACGCTCGGTAATATCTTTTTCAGCACTGATATTTTTTGATAACTCCCTGAAATCACTATCCAGGACAAAAAATACTTCCTTAACCCCGCAACTCTCTATTACCCGTACAACGCTTTCCGGAAATGATTTTTCTTTACCTACGAGTGCATTTATGCCAGGCATACCAAAGGCCGGCATACCATGCTTACACATCTTTTCCGCTTTCTTTTCGCCTTCGGTAAAAAATAAGCGTTTTGTTTGGTGGTTTTCCCGGTAAATTTTTCTTATAGTTTCAGGAATAAATAGTGTGATCGAGGAACCAACAGGTGATTGGTATTTTTTAGGCTTGCCGGATCTATCCAAATGACTTTCGGGAAATTGCCATCTTACCCGATAAAACTCCCGTTCTACCCTTTCATTTTTAACCTGGTATTTGATACGGTGACCATCCAAATCCAAATAGTGGATAATCATATCATCACCCGGAATAATGCGATTTTGAGGTGATATAGTCGCCGCTTCAAAGACATCGATTTCAACCTGTTTATTATCGAGATACTCCCACGCTTTAACGTCTTTTTTTGTAAGCCCTGAAGCTTCAAGTTGTCTGTTTTTGAAACTGGTGTCTTTTGCCGGTGTTGTTTTACGTTGGATTTGCGCCTTATCCGGGATCATAATATGAGTTTTATCGGCCATAATTGTTAAGGCTTCATTGTATGTTTTATTTTGGGATT
>CALECM010000114.1 GCA_937949745.1 uncultured Bacteroidales bacterium
TTCACTATTTTATTTCTGTTTTCAACCATTCTTCAACTTTCTTTTTCAATACATTCTTCGCTTTAAATAACTGGGATCTGACCGTTGAATTGGAACATCCCACTATTTCTGCAATCTCCTGTAATTCATAACCGTCTATTTCCCTCATGTTAAATATCGTGCGGTATCCTTCGGGAAGTTCCCGGATCATCCCGAGTAAAACATCCATTGGTACCGTCGCATCAGCAGGTACCGTAACTTCCGGCAGTTCCTGCGCCATTTCTTCTATATCCACCAGATTATTATTCACATTCTTTTTCCGCTGGTTAGATATCAGGGTATTAACCGTAAGCCTCTTGATCCAGTAGCCAAGTGTGCTTTCAAACCTGAACCTATGGATATTGAGGAAAACTTTCACGAAAACATCCTGAAGCATATCCTCGGCTTCACTCTGTGTTCTTGTATACCTTTTGCATATATTCAACATAGGCCCTGCAAAACGTTGATATAATATTTGCTGATATTTCGGCTTTCCGGAAATACATCCTTCTACTATTTCTTGATCAGTCATCAAATATTTCAAAGTTATACAGTATTATTCAGACTCACAAAGCAGAAAAATGTTGCCTGAAATGTTTTATTTTTGCAAAAATATTAAAATTAATATTAAGGTATGATACTGCCCCGCTCTTATTTTCAGGAAGAAGATGTGTTCATAATCGGACGTGATTTGTTAGGGAAAAGTATTTTCACGTGTCTCGGTGGACAATTAAGCGGTGGTCTTATCACCGAAACAGTAGCTTATAAAGGATCACATCAGGATATTTATTCTCTTGCCGGTAAATTTTCAAATATGGACTCAGGAGGTTTTATATTTGTGGATTCATACGGAGATGAACGCATCGTTTTCAACCTGATTTCAGGAAAGAAAGGCAAATTGGGTACTATTTCTATCCGGTCATTTATTCCTACTCATGGAGAAGAACTCGTTTTGCAACGTTGCGGAAAAGCCAGGATTTCCGCCGATATCGCAAATGAGCCTGAAAAAGTAGCCAAAGCGTTAGGTATCAAACCCGAACATAATGGACTCCAAATTCCTTCCCCGGGGATTTGGTTTGAAGACAGGGATATCGTTATCCCGGAATCAGATATCATGACAATTCCGTCGGCAGAAACGGATTATCCGGGAGAACATTTCCGGTATTTTCCGAGATGACCAGTTTAAATTTTAATCACTCTTTCCTATTTCCATGTTTTCTCAGCACAAAAGATCCGACAGGGCAATCCAGGCATTTTTTCGAAGTACAGTATCGTGCCTTCAATTCCAGTATAGCTTGTGAATATAAAGCGCCCTTGGCGGGGAAACCGGCTTCTTTGTAATATCTGGTGATACGGTTTTCTTCGAAAGGAATATCTTCCAGCATAGACACGGCCCTGATCTGTAATTCTTCTTTACCGTGAAAGGCACCATAAGAAAAAAGAAACGGAACCATTGTATTAATCAGGAGAAGATATAACGAATCCTTACCCAAAGTAATGCAACGGGCCTTAACCGGCTTCCCGAATTTATAATGGGTTTCCCAGTATACATCAGGCGTGCAGCATATAAGTTCCTCCAGTTCATGTTCTCCCAACGCTTCATGAATCAACCGATGAAAAAGGTCCGGTACGGTATGAATCAATTCACTCAACTGGGCCAGTCTGATACAGGGGAAATTCCGTGGCCTCAAACGCAGATAACTCCAGTGCCGTGGCGAAAGCGGGACCAATTTGTATTTATACTGCAAGTAATGATATTCCGATTGTAATGACTGGAAATAAGGATCATCCATTTCTGTTTGCAGCATACCGGCCTGCCCGAAAATAAGGGCGTAAACCTGCAACTTAGATCCCGCATGTTTCACGATCGAAGAATAAGGAATACTTTTAGACAGTAATTCAAACGCAGGAGTATTGGTCTTAAATCCGAAATTAGAGACTAAGAGCCTGAAAAAGGCTTCTTCCCAATTGCCCGTGCAAAGATCCACGATATCCAGTACTAATTTTTGCCGCTTTAATAACCTTTCCATGGTCATCGCGGATAAAAAAGAGGAAAAACGGAGGGAATCTATCTCCGGCAATAGTGAACGGCAGGGAAGATCATTTTCAGCCAATGACATTTCACGGTAGCGATCAAGCAGGTCATCCGGAATATGCTCTTTGAGTTCGAGCGTGGGATATTTTTCATGAGATGAGCGATAAATATCCATATCGTTCTCATAAACCACATGTAATATCACCGATTGATACTTCTGGTCCTGATGATGGCCGTGCTTCAGCCAGTCGGAACTCAAAATATGGATTTCCACATCCCCAGCCCAGGTAATATCGTCAATTTTTACTATAGCCTGCTTAAAATCGGGTCCGGCATCCGGATGTGGAAAACCGGGATGGATAACTTTCAGGGACTGTCCCGTAACGGTGGTAAGATCGACAAAACGATAGAGGCGATGCCTCCATACATAGTGGAGAAAGGATTCACGCATATCAAAGAGTTTAATAATTTTGCTATCATAGAGTTAGATCAGTAGACATAGTTATAGTAGTGTAACTCTTTACTCAAACAAAAATAAAGCTTTTGACCCATATTTCAAAATTTGATTTTCAACATTCCATAATTTATTTTTGAAAATATAATCCGATATGATATGATATATGAAAAAAAAATGTATTTTTGCACTCCGAATTTTAAAAGCAGAAAGCAATGAAAAAAGAAATTCATCCGAAGGAATATAGGGCAGTGGTTTTCAAAGATATGTCTAACGAAATCGCCTTTTTAACCAAATCAACCGTAAACACGAGAGATACTATCGTTTGGGAAGACGGAAAAGAATATCCGTTGGTAAAACTGGAAATCTCCAATACCTCCCATCCTTTCTTTACCGGTAAAATGAAACTGGTCGACACGGCAGGTCGCGTTGATAAATTCAGGAACAAATACGCCAAACATTTTGAAAATAAAAATAACTAATCCAGGTTATTTACTAAAGTTTACTGAGGCCTTTTTCCAAAAAAGCCTCAGTTTTTATTTTCAATAATGAATATCATCTTATTTGACGGAACCTCCAGGGAATCTCTTTTTCCCATGACCTTAACCAGGCCCGTAGCAGAATTGCGACTTGGCATTTTGACTATCCGTGAAAAATGGCAGTTTTATCTCCAATCTCATGCTACAACAGCTACGGTCCCCTACCTCCAGACCAAGTTTTCCATTCATCTTTCCGACGATAATTTATGGATTGACGGAGCGCTAATACCTTCCTCCTATCTTTTGCAACATATCACTTCCCTGGAACCCGGAGAGGCACTGAAATACCGTGACCGGATCATCGCTTTTAGAAGTTCGGGAACTTCTATTCCAGATTTGTACTCCTCCGACGGGAAATGGTCAACTGAAAACGTCAAAACGCTTACCAATTCGGTTAAAATATTTCCGGAAAACGAAGAGTTGATCTTTACAGACCGGTTAACGGATCTGTTTTCGTATAATGAGCAGGAGATCAGACAGGATTACCTATTACTGGCACCTCAGGCGAAAAGTTTCTCTATTGCCAAAAATAATCTGCTTATCGGACCGGGTAAAAATCTCTATGTCGCCTCACAGGTTATCATGGAAGGCGCTATATTGAACTGCAAGGAAGGTCCTATTTATATCGGCAAAGGAGCCCGCATAGGCGAAGGAAGTATTATTACCGGGCCGGTGGCTATCGGCGAATATGCGGTGGTGAAACCGGGAGCCCGTATTTGCGGAGGATCTACAATCGGTCCCTATTGTAAAGTTGGCGGAGAAAATAACAATGTGGTATTTCATAGTTTTTCCAATAAAGCCCATGACGGCTATCTGGGAAACGCCGTGATAGGCAGCTGGTGTAATATCGGCGCCGGCAGCAATTTCTCCAATCTCCAGAACAGTTATCAGGATATTAAGCAGTGGCATTACCCCTCCGGCACATTTGTTAATACAAACTTAAAATTCTGTGGCGTGACCATGGGCGACTATACCACATGCAGTATTAACTCCATGTTCAATACAGGAACGGTTTTGGGCGTGGGATGTAATCTTTTCGGGCCGGATTTCCACAGGAAGTTCGTTCCATCTTTTTCTTACGGGGGTAGGAATTCCGGATATACCGTCAATGCCCTTCCGAAGCTTCTGGAAACGGCTTCCGTAATGCATGAAAGACGTGGGAAATCATTTGGCCACGCAGATAGAATTCTTATCGAATTCTTATTTGATAATAAAAATATATTACATCTGTAAAATTAAGGGTAAAAAATGAACCCTTTCTATATTTAAGTGTTAGTAAGTTTGCGTAAAACTACACTAACAGAATAAATATGAATGACAACTATCTCATCAACGATTTCTTTAATAGTGAATCCAATTTCATACCGCTTTTTTCTCTGGAGGACGAGGAACTTTTAAAGAAAGAGAATATGCCGGATGTAATACCCATATTGCCTTTACGCAATACGGTATTATTCCCGGGTATGGTGATCCCTATTACGCTTGGAAGGAATAAATCCATACGGTTGGCACAGGATTATGCCCGGACTGACGAGCCTATCGGTGTAATTACGCAACGTGAGAACGATATTGAAGATCCTGCCATTAACGATATGTATCCCGTGGGTACGCTAGCAAGGATCATTAAATTCGTGTCCATGCCTGACGGAAGTGTGACGATCCTTGTACAGGGAATGAAACGCTTCTGCCTCCAGAAACTCATCCAGGTTGAACCCTATTATAAAGCGGAAATAAGCGAATATCAAACCAACGAATTCGATAGCGAAGTTACGAATAGTGAAAATTTCGGGGCGCTTATCGGGACTATTCGCGATACGGCCATCGCCATGATCAGGTTATCCCCTAACCTGCCTAATGAAACCGCTTTTGCCTTAAAAAACATAGAAGCGCCTATCTTCCTTTTGAATTATATCGCGTCCAATCTTTCCGCATCCGTGGAAGAAAAACAAAGTATACTTGAAATGCAGGATGTGGAAGAACGGGCAAAAGTGATACTCAAATTGTTGAATAAAGATCTGCAACATATCGAGCTTAAAAACCAGATCCAGTTTAAGTCGAGGCAGGAAATGGATAAGCAGCAGCGGGAATATTACCTGAATGAGCAGATGAAAACCATTCAGCAGGAACTGGGCGGATCACCGTCGGAGAAAGCGGCCAGCGAATTACTGGAAAAGGCGAAGAAGAAAAAATGGGGAGAAGAAACCCAGCGGATCTTTGATACGGAACTTCAAAAATTACAGCGTACCAATCCGATGTCACCGGATTATTCGGTACAACTCAATTACCTGGAATTATTGGTGGATCTTCCATGGAATGAATACAGCGTTGACCACTTCGACCTTAAGAAAGCACGTAAAATACTTGATCATGATCATTTTGGTCTCGATAAGGTTAAGGACAGAATCATCGAGTACCTGGCCATATTGAAATTAAAAGGAGATATGAAATCTCCCATATTATGTCTTGCCGGCCCTCCCGGAGTAGGTAAAACATCCCTGGGACATTCCATTGCTGAAGCTCTGGGCAGGAAATACATCCGGATTTCTTTAGGCGGACTCCGTGATGAATCGGAGATCAGGGGGCATCGTAAAACTTATATCGGCGCCATGCCGGGAAGGATTATCCAAAGTATGCGAAAAGCCGGATATTCAAACCCCGTATTCGTATTGGATGAAATTGATAAAGTTTTAGGCATGAATATGCAGGGGGACCCTTCGGCAGCATTGCTCGAAGTACTGGATCCTGAACAAAATAGCGCTTTCTATGACAATTATCTGGAAACAAGTTATGACCTGTCCAAAGTTCTGTTTATCGCTACCGCCAACGACCTGAATACGATTCATCCCGCACTACGTGACAGGATGGAAATAATCGACATTCCGGGTTATCTGCTGGAAGAGAAACTGCAGATCGCGAAAAAACATTTGATCCCTAAACAGCTTAAAGAGCACGGGATCGATAAAAACGACCTTACCTTTACCGATAAGATAATTGAAACCATTGTAACGGACTATACCCGTGAATCGGGTGTCAGGACTTTAGAAAAAACCATCGCCAAAATCATCAGGAACCGTGCGGCCCAACTGGTACAATATGGCGAGATGGAAAAGAAAATCACTCTGGAAGACCTGCACAAGATTCTGGGATCGCCCATTTTCCAAAAAGAAAAATCCATTGACAATAAAGTACCGGGTGTCGCTACCGGATTAGCCTGGACACCGGTGGGCGGAGAGATCCTGTTTGTGGAATCGTTGACCAGCAAGGGAAAAGGAGGATTGACTTTAACGGGAAATCTTGGTGATGTTATGAAAGAATCGGCAACCATAGCCTACGAATATTTCAAATCCCATTCAAAAGAATACGGCATTGAACCTGACGTTTTCGAAACCACCAAAATACATGTCCATGTTCCGGAAGGCGCAACTCCGAAAGACGGTCCCTCAGCCGGAATCACGATTTTGGCTTCTTTGATCTCTTCTTTCACATCCCGGAAAATAAGGCCGAAAATCGCCATGACCGGAGAAATTACTTTAAGGGGAAAATTACTGCCTGTGGGGGGTATCAAAGAAAAAATACTGGCCGCCAAAAGAGTCGGGATATACGATATTGTACTTTCGGCTGAAAACAAAAAGAATGTGGATGACATCAAAGAAAACTTTATCGAAGGAATGCACTTTCATTACTTTGATTCCATGAAAGATGCGATCAAATATATCCTGATGGATTAAGCTTATCCGTTAATATTATATCCCTGAATTTTTCCATTCCGGAAGTTGCTTTCTCACGGATTACTTTTACATTGCGGCTTACAGGTTGCGTTTCATTGGGATCGATCAGGTAAACCGGTGTATCGGATCTAGCATATAAATAGAGACTTGCTGCAGGATAAACATTTAAAGAGGTACCGATAATGAGTAAATAATCAGCATCGGAAACTTCTTCGATAGCTTTTTCAAGAAGAGGTACTTCTTCCCCGAACCATACGATAAACGGTCTTAACAAAGTCCCGTCTTCCGCTTTTTCTCCATAAGTCAGAGATCGATAACCGATATCACGAATTCCCTTTTTTTCTTTCTCACTACAAACCTTGGTCAGTTCCCCGTGAAGATGGATGACATTAGTAGATCCCGCCCTTTCATGAAGATTATCCACATTCTGGGTTACGACGGAGACTTTAAAATCTTTTTCCAATTCCGCAATAATATAATGGGCTTTGTTAGGTTCGCACTGCTCCAGTTGAGCCCGTCGCTGGTTATAAAAATCCACCATTAAAGACGGGTTAGCGTACCAACCTTCAATACTGGCCACTTCTTCAATGTTATAATTTTCCCACAATCCGCCCGAATCGCGGAAAGTACTGATACCGCTTTCTGCACTGATACCGGCTCCGGAAAGCACAACCAACTTTTTCATATTACCTGGTTTAAAGTTTGAGAAAAAGCTAAGCTATATGCAGGAACTTTGAATTTCATAGTTATTCCTAACCTTATGTTACCTATTACCTATTATATTCTATTAAGTATGATTTTTACATGATATCATTCTGAACGTGTTGAAGAATCTAAATTAATATAAGATTCTTCAACACGTTCAGAATGAGACACGGATGTATTTTAACTTACAGAAGTCTTACTATACTATTTAAGTATTCTTAAAAATTCGACCGTCAGATCCCAGCACATTTTCACGGTGGGTATCCACAGTTTCTCGTCGGGAGAATGCACGCCCCTTAATGTCGGACCGTATGAAACCATATCCAGTCCCGGATATTTCTCGGAAAACAAGCCACATTCCAATCCGGCATGTATAGCTTTAACCTCGGGTTCCTTGTGGAAAACATTATCGTAGGCTTTCACCAATACTTTCAATACTTCGGAATTGGGATCCGGCGTCCAGCCCGGATATCCGTCACTGTTCTCCACATCCGCGCCTATCATAAAAAATGTGGTGGATACGGTTTCCACGATAGCCTGTTTCCTGGATTCCACCGAGCTTCGCTGGCTGGTAGTAATGATAATTTTCTCTCCTTCAATTTTCACGGAAGCTAGATTAGTAGAAGTCTCCACAAATCCGGGAATATCCTGAGACATAGCCTGAACGCCGTGTGGGCATACATATAAAGCATTTATCAAATCTATTTGCAATAATTCCTGCATAATTTTGCCGGGAAGTTCCGCTTTTTCAATCGTGACTTCCACCTGCGGGTCGCTCACAGCCAACTCTTTTTTATAGGTCGTATCCATGTTTTGGATATAACTTTCAAAATCCGAAGCGTATTCCACCGGAAGCGTCACATAGGCATATCCTTCCCTGGCGATGGCATTTCTAAGATTTCCGGCTTTAATATCGGCAATCCTGACATCAAAATCCTGATATGCGTTCCATAATATACGGGTCAGCAATTTCACGGCATTACCCCGTTCTTTGTTGATGTCATCTCCCGAATGGCCTCCCTGCAATCCTTTTACATAAATCTTGTAGGCCATACTATTACCCGGAATTTTCTCTTCATATTCACAGTCCAGCGTAGCCACGGTATCTTTACCTCCCGCACAACCGATAAAAAATTCGCCTTCATCTTCGGAATCCAGGTTCAAAAGCATTTTACCTTTCATAAATCCCGGCTTCAAAGCAAAAGCACCGGTCAATCCGGTTTCTTCGTCTACGGTAAAGAGACATTCGATGGGGCCGTGTTCAATATCTTTGGATTCCAGCAGCGCCAGCGCTATCGCCATCCCTATGCCGTCGTCGGCACCCAAAGTCGTACCTTTGGCTTTTAACCATTCTCCATCTATATACGGTTGGATCGCATCATGATCGAAATCGAAAACGGTATCGTTATTCTTTTCACAAACCATATCCACATGGCTTTGAAAAATAACAGGAGTAACATTTTCCTTTCCCGGTGTTGCCGGCTTAGAAATGAGCACGTTACCAACCTCGTCGCGTTTGGTATCCAATCCCATGGATTTACCGGTTTCCATTAACCACGCCACTATTTTTTCTTCTTTTTTCGATGGACGGGGTACCTGACAGATTTCATTAAAAAAATGAAATACTCTTTTAGGTTCCAAATTTTGAATATCGCTCATAGATTATGATTTAGATTAAACAATACGATTTTATTTTACAAAATAGGTCAGTCGCATATTAATACTTGCCCGCTTATTTTTTGAAGAAGTATTAAAAGCGCCACCCCATGTATAATCTTCGTTAGCCGAATTGGGAGCTGTGATCTGGAATACACCCATGTTGGCCAGTTTCAACCCGCCCAAAGAAGCACCCGCGTTAATCGCGATGGTTTCGGCACGGTTACGGGCATCCTGAGCCGCGTTAGCCAGCATCTCTATCTTAAGGTCGGCAAGTTTGGTATAATAATATTCCGGACTATAAGCATTGATCTGGATACCTTTATCCAGTAATTCAGATACTTCACGCGCAATCTTTTCGATCTTTTCCACCTCCTGGGATTCGATCCTGATGGACTGAACCAGCTTATATCCCCTGAAAGTCTGTATATTCCGACCAGATCTCGAATCCCAGTCATACTGGTAATCTTCACGGGTATCTATCGCGTTAAAAACAAGTTCCGATTCCGGAATACCTTTCCCAAGAAGATATTCCCTGACGATATTATTTTGCTCCTTAATCTTGGCATATCCGCTCTGAAGATTCATATCCAAAATTTCCATACTTAAATTCCACACGATGAGATCTGAAACAAAATCCTTTTCCGCCAATCCTACTACCGAAACCGTTTTAACCGGACCTTTGGTATTGTAGAATGAGATACTTACGGCGAGCGCCGCTACGATGATCGATATGCCCGCTATGAAAGCTATTATAATTCCTGATTTTTTCATAATATTCCGGTTTTTATAAATGATATATTAACTAATACATTCTATGGTACTATATGTTCGCAAAGATAATATATTTTATGTGCAATGAAATCTTTGCCGTCAAAATATTCGGCTTGTTTTATTATCTTTGCAATTCTTATAAAATACTGGTGGTAATATTCCGTTTTCAAGTATTTTAAATAAATTTGACTGCTTACTATGGATAAATATAAAGACCTGAATGATGATAAAGACCATTCTCAAAGTGAGAATCTGGAACAATATTTAGACATGGATATGAGAGCCGAGGTCGGTCGTGAAGCGGAGGAGATTTCCAACAATCCTTTCCTTTCCCGCGGCCTGGACGGCGTTCCCACATCCCAAACTCCCCACTGTAAGGAATACCAGTACGAATGTTGTAAACTGGCTTCTTTCGATTGGATTTCAAAATTAGACATATCCACGGAATACCTTGATTTCCCCATCGTAGAGGTACGTTTTAAAAACAGCCATAAAGATTTTTTCCTTCTGCCGGAGGAAGGCGTGTTTAAAGTGGGGGATATCGTAGCGGTGGAATCTTCTCCCGGCCACGATATCGGGATCATTTCCATGGCCGGTATCGCTGTTAAAAAGCAGTTGAAGCATAAAAATATCAAACCTTCCGACGTCACCAAGAAATTATACCGGACTGCAAGAGTCGTGGATATTGAAAAGTGGATCAGCACCGTGAATCTTGAATATTCCACGATGCTCTCTTCCCGTTATATTGCCTGGGACCTGAATCTGAAAATGAAGGTCAATGACGTTGAGTACCAGGGAGACGGCACCAAAGCGATTTTTTATTATTCGGCCGAGGAAAGAGTGGATTTCAGGGAGCTGATCAAAATATTAGCCGAACAGTTCAAGATCAGGATCGAAATGCGGCAGATCGGGGTAAGGCAGGAAGCGGCACGTTTGGGCGGAATAGGTACCTGCGGCAGGGAACTCTGTTGTTCCTCCTGGCTGGTCAATTTCCAGTCCGTTTCAACAGTAGCCGCCAGAACCCAGCAATTGTCGCTTAATCCGCAAAAATTAGCCGGGATGTGCGGCAAATTAAAATGTTGTTTGAATTTTGAGCAGGATGCTTATGTGGAGGAACTTAAAAAATTCCCGCAACCCAATATCCAGCTTAAAACTAAAAAAGGCAAAGGATTTTATAACAAAATCGACATTTTCAAGAATATCGTATGGTACTCCTATGCTAACGATAATTCAACCATATTTGCCATTCCCCTGGAAAAGGTTAATCAGATCATCTCCATGAACGAAGCGGGTAAATACCCGAATACCCTTGAAGAATTCGCCATCGTGAACCAAACCAAAGAGGAAGATGTAAAATATAGCCTCGACGAATGGAAAAATATTGAAGACCGTTAGTTGCAAACTCCGGTGAAATAAAATTCAATCATGAAAAAATATTTAGCCATATTATATTTGTTCCTGTCTTTTACCGCAGCCATGACCTCATGCTCGGACAAAGTATATTATGAAAAGATTGAGCATATCGACAACGAAGTCTGGAATATAGATTCCGTACTCCATTTTGAGATCGATATTACGGATTCGCTACAGTATTATAATATGTATATCAATATAAGGAATACCGTAGATTTTGAAACCCAATATTTCTACGTATTTATGACCACTGAATTCCCTAACGGATATATTGGAAAAGACACTCTGGGATTTATCCTCAGCGATCCTTACGGACAATGGACCGGGACAGGCATCGGCAGGATAAAGGAAAACCGTTTCCTGTTCAAACCGCAAGTCCGGTTTGCCCATAAAGGCACCTACAAATTTACAGTCGTGCAGGGTATGCGGGAAGACAATGTAAAGGGTATTGCGGATTTCGGGATCAGTTTATACGATTTTCAAAAAGACAAACTGCGTTAAACTCTTCCACTTCGTTAATTTTATTTTACACCATTAATAAATGGAGTAAATCTATTTTTTTATATTTAAATTTTAATTAATTTTAAATATAATATTATATTAAGCAAGAAAAACTATTTCTATATCAGGAATGTTATTAAGGCTAATATATTCATTATTATGGTTGAGATTAAGTTAAAAAGAGTATATCAGGAGCCGGAGAAAACTGATGGATACAGAATATTGGTTGATCGGTTATGGCCACGGGGACTTAAAAAAGAGAATCTGGTATATGATCTTTGGGAGAAAAATATCGCACCTTCCAATGAATTAAGGGAATGGTTTCATATCGATCCGGATAAACGTTGGAATATTTTCTGTGAAAAATACCGGGATGAACTCGATCATTCTCCATATACGGAAGATTTCATAAACAATGTAAAGCATACTACCATAACCACACTATTATTCAGTGCTAAAGATGAGAAACATACTCATGCCATAATCCTGAAGTCCTATTTGAACGATCACCTTCCACATCATTCCTAAAAATGAAGAATACTGTCAAAAAATATAGCGATAAGGTTAAAAACAGCAAATTCGTAAAAAAAATCAACAATTCGTTGAACAGATTGGTATTGCCTGGTTTCCAGGGAATTCCGTTGATGCCCGTATTAAAACTCCTTTTTGAATCCACTACCAAAGGCGTATTGACGCAACGCGCCGCCACCATGACCTATCGTATATTTATCGCCCTGATCCCGATATTCATGGCGCTTTTCTCTGCGATCTCTTTCCTGGATATTTCCGTGCGGGTACAACTTATTGACTTCATCAGGTCTGTAGTACCTTCCTATACATGGCCGGCTATTTCCGAGATGATCGAAGGCGTAGTCATGAAACAAAACGGCGTCTTATTGATCACTTCTTTCATCACGGGACTCTACCTCACTGTTTTGACTATGGACTCTGTTATCACATCTTTAAATACCACTTATTTTAAAATTGAAACCCGGAATGCTTTTAAACAGATATTGATCAGTTTTGGGCTTATCCTGTTACTGGGACTCTGTATCATTGTGGGAATCGCGATATTCATTGCGGCTTCCTATGTGGTCAATTATATCAATATGAATATATTCGAATCCCAGGGGCTTTACACTTTCACGGCTAAAATATTAAAATGGCTGCTGATCGTGATCCTGGTCTACGTCTCACTTTCCATTCTTTACTATTATGCACCGGCAGAGAAAAAATATTTCCGTTTTTTCGCGCCCGGTTCCATTTTTTCCACCATTCTTCTGGTGATACTTCTTCTCGCCTTGAATATCTATTTCTCCTATTTTTCCAATTATAACGTGCTTTACGGTTCTATCGGGGCACTTTTCGCGGTTATGTTGTGGCTCAATTGGAGTTCGACCATTATTTTAATGGGATTCGACCTGAATGTAAGCATTTTTGTAGCCAAAGAAAAAATCATAGATCATAAAGAACCTGAACTGGAGAATAGTTTTTCCAATGAATTCAGTAATAAGGAAACAAACCCGGATCAGGAAAATTAAACGGCCCTATTGTTTAATCCGGACGTAAATATGTTTGATGTGACTGTTCTCTACTTTTCGCTCATTGATTTCCAGATTTTTATCCAATGCCTGAATTAGCGGAGTTAATTTGGCGTATCCGTAATTTCTCGGATCAAAGTCGGTTTTCTTCTTTAACAATAAATTTCCGACATCACCGAGAAAAGCCCAACCGTCATCATCAGCCACATCATCAACGGTCGATTTGATCAACCGGACCAATTTTTTGTCAATCTTTTCGTATTGGGGTTTTTGTTCCTGTTTTTGGTCCGTATCCTGTATATCATCTTTGGTATCGTCTTTGGCTTCGATAACTTCCACATAGATGAATTTATCGCAGGCCACGATAAACGGACGGGGAGTTTTCCTTTCCCCGATACCGATCACCAGCATTCCGGCTTCCCTGAGCCGCGTCGCCAGTCTTGTAAAATCACTGTCACTGGAAACCAGGCAAAAACCGTCCACCCTGTCCGAATGAAGGATATCCATGGCATCGATGATCATGGCGGAATCAGTGGCATTTTTACCTGTCGTATAGCTATATTGTTGGATGGGCGTGATCGCATTTTCCAATAAAGCGGGTTTCCATCCTGAAACAGTAGGTTTGGTCCAATCGCCATAAATCCTTTTTATTGTGGGAATTCCGAATTTGGCAATTTCTTCCAGCATGCCTTTAACACTACCGTAGGGAATATTATCGGCATCGATAAGTACCGCCAGTTTCAAATCTTGAGGTTCCATAAATATAATTTAATATATAGAAAATCCGGTTTAACCAAACCGGAACGGATATATAACGATTGACGGTAAAAAGAGGTTCATCCCTGATATATGGAATATTCTATCTTCCTTGTCCATACCCTGTATAATTTAAATAATGTTTCGTGTAACCCCGATTTAGTCTTAATTTTATTACTTTTGTGAGGAGAATGTAATTTTAGGGATGATGGACAAATCAGAACATGATATCGAGATACTTTACCGTCTTTTCCTGGTGAGGGGATTTAAACCCACCACCCAGGAAATGGCCCGGACGATCGGAATAACAAAAAAAACATTTTTCAACCGTTTCAGGAACCGGGAGAACGTAGAGACCCGGATACAAGACTACTGGAGAAAACAATTCAAAGAAAGATTCGATATTAAATCCCTTGAATGCAACAACAGCATCGAACGCTTTTTACTCTTTGTATACGAACTTAAGAGCAGCGCCTATGAAGAAATGTATTTCTTTAAGAAGGAACAGCAAAATCAGTTTTTTTTCTCCTGTTCCAACAGCAACGGATTTATTGAAATCCTCCAGGGAATTATCAGGGAAGGGGAAAAAGACGGATATCTGCTGTTACAGGATGACATCAGGGTGTATGCGGCTTATTTCTTCTATAATATTGCAGACCTGTATCTCCGTAAAACCGCCAAGGCACAGATCATCTATTATACCTTATTACCGTTGATAACGGAAGAAGGTATGCATATTTTGAAACACATCAATGTGAATGATTTCCTGAAAATGAAATTAATCGGTTATTAATCTTATAATTTCATCCATCGCTTCTTCCACTTTCATATAATTTTTTCCTCCGGCCGTAGCCAGCTTAGGCTGACCTCCGCCCCCACCCATAATAATAGGCGATATGTTTTTCATCAGCTGGGAAGCATTCCATCCTTTCTCAACCATATCATCAGACAACGCCAGCGCAATATTCACTTTATCTTCGAAATCGGAGCCCAATACGACCACAAGGTTTTCCTTATTTTCCCGTAAATGGAAAGCGGCCTGTTTAAGGCTGTCCATACTCATCTTATTAAAATTCCGTATCACCCGGATCCCGTTGATATTTTCAACCTCTTTATTGAGTTGTGAGATCAAAGATGCCACCCGGTCCTGCTGATAATTCTCAATTTCCTTTTTGAGGGATTCATTCTCCTCCTTAAGTTTATTTACACTTTGTAAAAGATTGGATGAATTAAGCGCATCTTTCAATTGGTTTACCAAAGTGATATAATGGTACACATGATTCTGCGCATAGAACCCGGTCATCGCTTCGATACGTCTTATACCGGACGCCACAGCCGTTTCATAAACGATCTTAACACATCCTACACTTCCGGTAGCCGGCGCATGAGTTCCTCCGCATAGTTCGATAGAATCGCCAAATCTCACCACGCGTACCTTTTCGCCGTATTTTTCCCCGAACAATGCCATAGCTCCCATAGACCTGGCCTCATCCAGCGGAATATCCATCATTTCCTCCAAAGGAATATTCGCCCGCACCAATTTATTGGCAAGAATTTCCACTTCTTTCAATTCATCATCGGT
>CALECM010000115.1 GCA_937949745.1 uncultured Bacteroidales bacterium
ACTATGTCGTCAACATCCATCATTTCTCCTCTTTTTACCATACTTGGTCTTATTTGGTTTATTACCTATGTTCTTTCAGATGAATTAAGCAGAGTAACTGTAATTTATTTTAGAAATACAGATATTCGCACTTATGACATTAGCAGATTTATAGACAGGGGTAACCCTTCTTTAGCTCATATTATGTATGATGTTATAAATGAAAATGCCATAGATGAGGTCATAGAAGTGGATTTTTACTTTGATACAGGAATTGCCAGGATTAGATATCATTTCGAGAACATTGTTTACTTCTACAAAATCAATATGAGTTTAGAGCTACAAAACGCTCTCCATTCTTATAAATAACACATTACACCAAAAACCAAACACCAGTAAAAACCAAACACTTAAAATTATGATTGTACATGAAGTTATCTTTGCCATTGTAGTAATGCTACTATTCACACTTGCTGTGATCACCGGAGTATTTCTTATTTCTGACCCTTTCAAGGCCAGTACTGTTAAAATCCGTAAAAGGAATTGTATTTTTTACTTCCTTTTTATCTTTATCTTTTCACTTTCTGCTACACTCCCTTTCCAATACATTAACTTAAACGGAAAGATGGTGATACTTTCAAAGAAGACTTTGACATTTAAGAACACAATTATATACAGGAAGGATATCTATTCAGCAATAGATGTTTTAAATACAGGGAACAGTATCCAACAGTATGAAGTTTACGACCAATACCCTATTACCGGATTAATGGAATTAGGACTCCTTAACCAATCTATGGAATGGACTGAAAAAAGCATCAGTAAAAAATATAAAACTTTAAAAGGAAAACATCTTTAAAGCATGAACCAATACACCAACTACCCTCCCAATTTCAACTTTATTTATAAACCGGATCCACCCACAGCTTCCAACAATATAGGAATTGCCGGATTCGTACTTGCTACTGTAGCTATTTTTACAAGTTGGATTCCTGTCTTAGGATTCATAATATGGTTCTTGGGATACATCTTCTCCTTTGTTGGGTGCTTTAAGGAGCCAAGAGGATTTGCCGTTACAGGAATTGTTATCTCTTTTCTAAACCTATTGATATTCATATTCCTCTTCACACAAATATCGGCATTCTTTACAGATTTACTTTATCTTTTTAATGACTGGGACGATTATTAGATCAAGGTTGTAGGAGCACTTAGACTATTTTTGGAAGGAGGGTTAATGGAATCCTCCTTTCCTCTATTTAAAGCCTACAACCATACAATGATGTGAAATTTTCATCACTCATCTAATTCCGGCAATCCTATTCTTGATA
The DNA here is from genome assembly GCA_937949745.1 of uncultured Bacteroidales bacterium. Taxonomy (GTDB): domain Bacteria; phylum Bacteroidota; class Bacteroidia; order Bacteroidales; family WCHB1-69; genus JAGVVH01. The sequence continues at coordinate 1,308 of CALECM010000115.1, forward strand.
TAAAATTAGAGAATCTTTGAGATAATTTCTCTCTAAACAAATCATCTAAAGAACATAGCCTTTTATCTAAATTACGATATAAAAAATCTCGATTAACAGTAAAAAAGTGTTTAAAATCTACTATAAGTTCTGGCATATCATTATCCGGAAATTTTAAATAATGAAATCTTAATATCTCGTTATCAATTATCAATTTTCCCTGTGTTCTATCTCTTTTTACTGAGCCACTGCTTTTAAAAACCTCTCCCCAATGATTTCCTACTAAAAAATGTTCAAAATTAAAAGCAGGAGCTATAGCTAAGTGTAAAAATTTAGAGCTTCCGGGATTGTCGTAATTTACTTTCATTTCATTATAGTCTTTATTTAAATCACACTCCTGATTTAAACATACAATATATGGAAATGATATCTTTTGTATCAATATTTTTGCCCCTTTAATTCCAACATCCTCTAATACCTCAATATCTTTAAAGATGTCCCCTTGACATATCCTAGGAAATGATGTCTTCGCTTTCCTTGCTGATATCTTCTTCAATGGTCTTTGCAAGCTCATATTCTGTTATTATTCTCTTTGGATAAAAATAAACAACATTATTCAAACTATCATTATCTACATCTTTCACCACACTATCAATTGGTTGAGGTGACGTTTCAATATAATCCATAATTCTACTTTAGTGTTTCTAAATATTTAGGATTTAAATATTCAATAAATTTATGATATGCAGCATGATTCAAACGTTTCAAAACATCATCCCATTCGCTTATTTTTTGTTGTGCAATATCAAATGCATCAATATCTAATAACAAATCATAGTTATTCAGGATTGCTGGAAAATGTTTATTGGGTATACCATATTGTACTCTCAAAAACAAATTAAGAAGATTATACTCTTCTTGTGCAATAAACCTAGATATACCCTCTTTTGAGGATCCTCGTATTATATTTTTGGCTACATCTCCTTGAAAAACTTTTGAAGTATCTTTTAGCTTTAAAGAAGGAAAAGTGTTTACAAATCTCATTCCAATCCGAGTAGAAAAAATACTACTATTTATTTTCTCTATAGCCTCAACTACAGTTGCTAAAGGATCAAGATAAGTTCTATAATCTACATATGTGGAAGTTTCAAACCAAAAACTGGAACCATCACTTTTAAATGTAATGGTGAAATTCTTCGATTCATTTATCAAAATATGATCTATTGTATCGTTTTTGGTAATAACAGGATCTTCATTGTTTTTAACATTAACTGTAAAATTTGGAATTATTCGCTTCTCCCTTCTTTCAAAAACAGGAGTTATATTATTGATAACTTTCACTGGATCAAACAAGTTTGGAGGTAATTGAAAATTCAAAATAAAATTGTTAATTTTATTTTTATTTAATTTTCTAGACTCTTCAATTTTATCGTTTTCTATACTTACCATTTTTAATCTTTTACAAATTAAAATTGTTACATCGGTTTGATTGCAAATATATAAAAATGTACAATAAAACCGGAATATAGCTCAATTTTTTATTTTTTATTTATCTACAAGAACAGCCACATCCAACAAAATGTTTCCTGTATCTATCTATAACGCAAACATAAATATACTAAAGGTATAGCACCTATGTATGTTTTTTAGGAACTATCCAAAAGGAGTGATCTTGATCCAGAAAAACTACATAGAAAGTATTTGCTACTACATGACCAACTATGATATGTGTTCCGTCCACATGTATTCTTGCCCATCTTGCATCTTGGGGAATGTATTTAGGATGTTCAAAGGAAGTTTTCTTAGGGAAATCGCCATAGACAGTATATGTTGTATCTGTTTGAGATACTTTTTTACTTGAATATTCTTTTATCCTTTCCACTGCATGGTGCAATATCCCATTTTCTTGCCACTCTCTAAAACTGGATCCTTGAGTTATACAAAAATGCATAAAACTGAATACCATATACCCACTATCTTTTAAAGAATGAATAGAGGGAACATCGATACTCAGGGTCTTCTTTCCCTTATCTTTTTGGAATCTATTTCTCGGCACACCTACTTAATTTAAGAAACCTTTAAAGTATGAAAGCATGTCATCTCTAGATATAACGTTTTCACACCTATCTCCGGGAGCATATCCCTGTCTTGCTTTTAACCAAGGTGTTTGAGAATGGGTAATATCTTCTAATTGTAATCCGGAGTAATTAGTATACATGCTAAGAACCTCTTCAATAACTTCAAACTGAGTAGATGTAATTGATTCACGCAAAATATTAACCGGAGGTTCTTCTCCTTCTTTCACAGTATAAATTAAATCTCCATAGAGAATTGATTTATCCTTCAACTCATCAAAAATCTTTCGTGAAACAGGCCCATGTGCCCAAGCTTGAAATTCATCTTCTATTAAACTTTTACCATCAAAGTATGCTAAATGGTACCCTTCAATAAAATAAAGCAATTTCTGTAGTTTTAGATGGGACATTGGCTTATCTCGACTAAGTATATAAGCAGCAAGTACTGTAGAATCTACCTGTCCTAAACTTCTTACAATATCCATAAATACCTCCTTTTGTACTACATTCTAAAGGCAAATATACAATAAAGTATATAAAAACAACCCTACAGCCTTATTTTTTATTGTATTTTTAACTTCAAAACACTCTGTCCCCGAAAAATGTTTTCTTACGGTATCTATAACCCAAACATGCCATAGGTGCCTAAATACACAAGCTTCATCTAATTATTCCCCATTTAGTAGGGAAATACCTTTCTTACTACACAAATCCACAAAATCTTTAGTATTATAAGTAATCAAAGAATTAATATTTAAATCAACATCCTCTAACATTAGTCTTATAATTCTATCAACTAAACTCATAGGCCTTTTAAAATGAATATTGTAATCCAATACAGAAGATAAAGCCTTTTCCTTATATCTAACATCTGATACAATAATTGTAGAAGATTTTTCAAGTAATTTGTTGAATTCAATCATCCATTCTTTTCTCAGAGTAAATCTGGTATTTAAAGTTTCGTATAATACCGGATGAGGAATAATTATATTATTAAATTCCAAAATACTATATAGAATAAGTGACTTTTGATGATGCTCATCACCAATATCATATAATCCAAACCAAAAACAAGAATCAATTAAAATATTATGCACCTTCTTCTATATCATCATTGGGAGTTGTTCCATAACCTTTCCACGGATTGGATTTTCTTTTTCCAATAATAAACTTTCCAAAGAATCTCATACTCTCCATAGACCTAAAAACAATATAAACTCTATCTATGGGTTGTAAATCTACCTGACTATTTATATCGTTTTGAAGTGATTCAAGAAACTTTTTATCTGTATCAATACTTTTATCAATATTATATTTAAAATAAGCCATACCATTACCACACTCAATAGCATCTAAGTCATCTAACCATGAGTATAAACCTTTATAATCTCCCCCTACACTTAAATCATAATTTAACCATATTGATTTTTTCATAACTCATCCTTTAGTTGATTGCAAATATATAAAAATGTACAAAACAACCCTACAACCTATTTTTTACAATCTTTTTTGAACTCTATAAAACAACCCCATCCAACAATTTGTTTCCTTTATCTATAATATAGTCTTGAATACACTAATTATTTTTCTTCCCACAAACTCTTACACCCACTAATAAAACAGGGATATCATTATACTTTGACATCCCTATGTTTGAATAGAATAAAGAACTTTTAAGTTCTGGGTTAATCATAATCTGCCATCTTGTTTTGTTCTAATTATTTGCAATATATAAAATGAATTGTTTCCTTTATCTATAAACCAAATACTAACCTACAACACACTACTACACTACTTCAACCCTACACACAAACACTATACAGCTCTCTAATCAAATACAAAATTCATAAATCCTACAATTTAATAGCAATTTAATTAAAAGATGATGGGGAAATATTTTGAGTTCTTAGATAGGTAGCTCCTATATTATTCATGACTATCTTAATTACGATAGAAATATCAAAAAGTATCATATAAGAATGATGTAAAGTTAAGATTAAATCTTGCAATACAGGATCATCTTCCATATCAATAATGTTTAAACCTACTTGTTTACATTTTTCTTTTGAAATATGACGACTGTGTGATTTACTTGTTGTATGATCTGTAAATAGACTAATAATTTTTTTCCTTTTATTACTAACACACAGCCATTTATTAACAATTTCACGAGACCATTCACATGCATTTTCACATGCAATCAAGAAAGTAGGATGATATTTTGATATAATAACTTGCCAAAGACCTAGACTCGATGCATTCTCGCTTACATCTTGCTTTGCTTTTTCAAATTCTTCGAGTACAGCTCCACAAGCAACACCTCCCATTTGAGGGTCTGTTGGCCCCAAACTGGATTGCTTACCCATCATAATCTCTGCACAAGAAAGTGCTATCATACTTCCAGCTGACATGGATATTTGTGGTATTATGGCTCTAATATTATTCCCGAAAATAGAATGTAAATAATCTATTATACTTTCTGTTGCTCCTATATCTCCTCCAGGTGTATGCAAGATCAAGTCTAAACCTTTCGATTTATCTAAATTATGAATCGCCTGCATAAATGCATTAATGTCATTTTCATTTACAGCAGTATGAATAGACTCTACTCCTTTTAACCAACCCGAATAATATGTTATTACATTACGATTCGTATGATTACCTATTTTTTCCAGTAATTCATTTACTTTATCCTGCAACTTTGATACTCTATCAGCAGGAGGATACATATTTACTTCATCATATATTTCAGACCAACTTGGCATAATCAGTACTTTAATAAATTAGTTTTTCCATTCGAGGAAGATGAACATTCATTATCTAAATATAATGAGAATTTAACAAACATGCCATTTATCTTATCCCACTTCCTACTAAAAGAGGGAGCACCTGTTAAACTATTACCACTGTTAAAAAAAGTTTCGTAATCTCTTGTAATTTCCTCTTCTCTTTTTTTACTTATTTTTTTTGCTTCCATTGCTATAGTTTTAAATTTAGAAGATTTACAAAAATACAAAATTATTTATATTGAAAAAATATACTTTATCTATTGTATTATATACTTATGAACAATATAATAAAATAAATGTTTTAGGAAAAATTCGCAATAAACCAATTATTTATACAAGGAAATTTAACAACTGCAAAATTAACTTGACACACTACTCCCGATTTTGGTTGACAGAATCTAATTATTATTTGTATCACTCATAAATATCAAAATAATAAAAGCAAATTTCTTCCGACCACTTTTGGATTGCAATCCATGCTTTTTTGATTTAGATACAGAATATTTTATAGGGAAATTTGATAAAAAAAATATGTATATTTACAGGTATTTTTTTACTTTTGCAACATATTACTTAATTAAGGAAATTGAGAAAAACTTTAATACAAATCAAATTTTTATCTATGAAAAAAATTCTTTTATTAGCAGTCGCCTGCATCATGACATTCAGTTGGACTGCTACCGCCCAGAAACCGGATTCTCCGATTAATCCGGATCCTAACGTAAGGATCGGGAAATTGGAAAACGGGATAACCTATTATCTTCGTGCCAACAATAAGCCGGAAAAACGTATTGAATTCCGTTTAGCCGTAAATGCCGGTTCCAACCAGGAAAATGATGACCAGCAGGGTCTGGCGCATTTCGTTGAGCATATGGGCTTTAACGGGATCGAAGGCTATCCGGGAAATGATCTGGTGGGCGAACTACAAAAAATAGGTGTAGCTTTTGGCGCTGATATCAATGCTTATACTTCTTTCGATGAAACCGTATACATGGTTCAATTACCTTCAGATGACGATAAGTATCTGACGATGGGTCTTGATATTCTTTACGGATGGGCACACGGAATGACATTCGATGATGAAGAAATCGATGCTGAGAGAGGCGTTATTACGGAAGAATACAGGGTGGGACTCGGAGCGGACGACCGCATGAGGAAAAAATGGTTTCCCGTAGTATTATCCAACTCCCGTTACGCAGACCGTTCCCCTATCGGGAAATTAGATATTATCCAGAACTTTAAATATCAGACTATTAAAGATTTCTACAAAGATTGGTATCGTCCTGATCTACAGGCTGTGATCATTGTAGGTGATATTAATGTGGATAAAATGGAACAGGCCATAAAGAACAAATTCGGTTCCATTAAACCTTTACAAAATCCACGCGAAAAGATCATGTATCCTATCGCCAATAATACTCAGCCTTTGGCTGTAGTGGCAACCGATAAGGAAGCCATGGGTAACCAGGTGCTGCTGATCCGTAAATTCCCTCATTTCACCATGAAAACGGTAGCTGATTTCCAGACTACCCTCACCCATCAGCTGTATAATATCATGATCAATTCCCGTTTGAACGAATTGGAACAAGATGCTCAATCTCCTTTTTTGGGAGCTTATACGGGTTACGGCAATCTGATCGGTGCCGTTGATTGTTACATGTCCCAGGCCGCTTCCAAAGAAAACAGGATTGATGAAGCCATAGCAGCATTATTACGGGAAGATTATCGTGTATTGAAGCATGGATTCGTGCAGACCGAACTCGACCGCGCCAAAGAGGAATTGCTAAGTAGTTACGAGATCGCTGCGAATGAGGTGGACAAGACCGAATCCGCCACTTTTGCCAGCCAATATATAGCCAATTATTTACATCATGACCCTATTCCGGGTGCCAAAAGAGAGTATAATCTGGCCAAAAACCTGGTAAAAAATATTAAACTTGAAGATATTAACGCATTGGCAAAAAAATGGGTTTCTCCGGAAAGCATTGTCGCTGTTGTCCTTGCACCTGAAAAAGAAGGCATAAAAGTTCCTACTGAAGCTGAAGTACTGGCTATCGTTAAAGATCCCAAATTATATGAGGTAGAACCTTATGTTGATACTTATAGAGAACAGGAAATCGTAGAAAAAGAATCCTTAACACCCGGTAAAATTACTGCCGTAAAAGATCTCCCTGAAGTAAATGCAAAAGAAGTTACCCTTAATAACGGGATAAAAGTTGTTTTGAAAAAAACCGATTTTAAAAACGATGAGATCTTATTCTCCGCTCAAAGCAAAGGAGGCGCCAGCCTATATGATGTGAAAGATCTTCCGTCGGTAAGTTTAGCAGCCGATCTTGTTGACCGAGCCGGTATCAGCGAACTCGATTTCGCTTCCCTTACAAAAAAAATGAAAGGGAAAACCGCAGGAATCATACCTTTCATTTCCACACTGAGCGAAGGGTTTAGCGGTTCCACCGCACCTAAAGACCTGGAATTTTTCATGCAATATCTCCACGCGTTTTTTGCAAGCCCCAGACACGATCCTTCTGTTTATGACCTTGTTACCAGTGAATATATGGAACAAATCAAAATGTTGCAGGCAAATCCTATGTACAAATTCTTCGGAATGTTCATGGGTGAAATGACACAAAATGATCCATACCAGTTATCAGAACTAAATTATACGGAAGACTACATTAAATCCGTAAATTATGAACGCGCTTTCAATATTTATAAGGAACGTTTTGCAAATCCTGCCGATTTTATTTTCACTTTCGTAGGTAATTTCGATGAAGCTCAAATGAATACCATGCTGGAAACTTATCTTGGTTCTTTAAAGACCACTACCGGCAAAGAAAATTTCAGGGGTGATGTTCTTAAAGATTTTCCAACTACCAAAATGGAAAAGAACATTTATGCCGGTGTAGATGATAAAAGCTGGGTCGGATTAGCCTATAATAAAGAATATCCATGGAATCTTAAAAATAATATGATCATTTCCCAGATCGGTGAAGCATTACAGATCGAAGTTCTTGAAACTATCCGTGAAAAAATGGGAGGTGTATATTCTCCTATCTTACAATTGGGTACTGAAAAATATCCTGATCCGACTTATACCTTATTGGTAATGTTCAGTTGTTCTCCTGAAAATACGGATAAACTTTCCAATGCCGTAATAGATATCCTGAAAACTTTCCAGAAGAACGGTCCCAAAAAAGAAACTTTGGATAAAGTGAAGGAACAAATGATACGCGGACGTGAAAACAGTATACAAACCAACAGGTATTGGAACAGCCTTATTTCCGGATGCTATTATATGGAAGAAGGATTCGAAGGTGTAAACAATTACGCTGAAAGAGTAAAAGAGGTAACCAACCAGGATATTGTCGATTTCCTGCAAAAATATTTCGATCCTGAACTTTATATTAAATTATACCTGTACCCGGAATCCATGCAAAATTAATCTATATCCGAAGGTGCCCAAAAGGCACCTTCTTTTTTAATTATATCGATGTAACATCTTCCGTTGAATAACTCTTATGCCTTTATTACAAAAATCCATAATCAGAGTTAATAATAAAAAACGAAGCAGATTTATCCCCTTCGTTAGCTTTAGATTTTGCTGATAGTGAATCTTAGAAACATTACTTTCAGCAGCTCCTTTTTCAGCTTTATGTGAATTTATAACTCTCTCTTTTGTTTCTGGTGGACCTTCTGGACTTATCCCCAATTGATCAATTTTTGTAACAGGATCATTCCCTGCATACTGATACGGGGTATAATATGGGTGCTCAAACTGCAACGGATCCACTGATACAAGCACTTGCTTTGACTTTTCTACTGTATTTTCAGCCGCAGCGGTAATTTTTTCCGGTTAATAACATTATAAACAAACAATGTATTTAATTTAAAAAAATTGTTTATTCTACATATTTTATTATTTGTGCTCGGGGAGGAATCAATGGTTCACTTTTTAATATTATTGAACATTGAAGATCCTCAGGTTTCATTAAATATTGATATCTAAAATATTCACAAGGCCTATTTACTTGCCAGGGAATGACTGGATCGTTATTTATTACAGAACGCATGTAAAATTTAGCTTGTTTCGCAGATAGAATCCCTTTTTCTTTTATCAATGTCACAAAACCTTTAAATTGATCTTCTCCCACTATAGCACTCTTTATGTCAGTACTTGAAAATCCGAAAATTTTATAATACTCACCATGGGCACCCATAACAAGATAGTTCAAGGTGTCATATCCTTCAAGACTCATATTGGGATGCCCTTTCCTATTTGCATACCATCTGACATCAATTGCAATTTTTATAGAATACAGATCATAACTTGCAAATTCTAGTCGATTAGTCGGTTTTTCCCATCCCATATATTCATTACGGCCTTTCAAATAACGTAAAGAGCTAGAACTTCTATATTCTCCTGCTACCCAGATAGTATCAACGCCTATTAATTTAACGTGATTATATAGTTCTTCAGGATTATCAGGAAATAGAGCTGACTGATCTCTGTATAATTTAATCGATAAGTTGATATCTTCTACTATTAGGTCTAGTAACTTGTTATCTGAAGCACAAATAGTAGTTGTTATAAATAAGCAACAACATAATAAAAACACTATTTTTTTTTTCATATAATTATCGTTTAATTGCCCGTTTTACAGGATCATATTTTTTCATAAGGCTTGGATTGTTTTTCATATAATTTTCAACTTCTGCAGCTCTTTCTTCTTCAAAATAAAAAGATTTTTGACCTGCTCCATCACTATCCGTATATCCTGGCATTGTAGGATCAGTGGTATCTTGAAAATATTGAAAAGAAGTTTGATCTTTTACATTATCAAAGAAAAATTTGATATCACCTAATTCATTTGTAAATGATCGATAATTCTGCCCTGTTTTATCTCCGGGAAATGTATTATCTCCGGAATCAGTAGATTCGTTAAAAAGCTGTATTGTCAGAGTTCCGTCAGTTGCTGTGGCAAAATGACTTAAAACTTCCCCAGTTTTTGTATCCGTCTTCGTTCCAAAGCTTAAACCTTTTACTGTGGCTAATCTGGAGTCGTCAGATTTGTCAATTAATTCAATCTTAATAGACATTGATTGGCCTTCAGCATCTGTTAGTGTATTAAATTCATCATACAAATCTTTATTAGTCAATTCTAACGTATTTAAATAACTGTCAACATCCTTATATTGCTTTGTTTGTTTTTTTAATTTTCCCTGAGCATCATTTAAACCACTGGTAGATTTATATCCTTTTATATCAGATTTTGTTAATCCCCCCTCATGATTTTCTATCATATTATCATATTTACTTTGGGCTTCATTAACTTCAGCTTGAGCTTCATTCATTTTAGCTTCATGGGCGTTTACAAACTCTAATCCATCTAAATCTATTCCGGTAATAGGCCTATTGCTAGCGTACTGAAATGGCGTTAGCTCCGGGTACTTAAATTGCAACGGATCGACAGAAACAAACAACTGCGCGGTTTTTCGTTTTAACACGGTTTTCCCTGTGTCCACTTTTGGGTAAACACCATTTTCCCTTAGCAGCCCATCATTACGCATTAACCACGCAAAAATAGTTATTTATTTTCATTTGAAAGAAAAATCTCATCCGGCAAACACAATACATCATTCATGAACGCTTAGGCATCTAAAGAAGCAGGCGGGCGGGGAAGTGTCAAGGCTTCGGGTCATTTTTTATTCCACCTATTTTGTTTTCCAGTGCCATTTTCCATAAAAGAGGTCACCATTGAGGATAAAGATGCCTTGGAGCAACTACGCCTTATCCAACAAGCTCGACGACGAAAAACGACAGACGATTTTTCGGCTCGTAGAGAAGATGCTCACTAATAAGAAGTTTAAAGTCTTCTTTAAAAAAATGCAGAAGTACTGTAATCAAAAAACGAAGGAGATGCATGAATCCCCTTCGTTTTATAATGTAAAATTCGTAAACTTTCTCTTTTCTGATAATTATACTTCCCTTCAAATAGGTAGCTACCTACCACAACAACCTATTTTCGTTCGCGAAAAAGAAAATAAAAGATATAGCCTATTAATACCATCCCTATTGTCCGATATAAAATAAAATCCCATTCCTGAAAAACTTCTTTCCATGGGATTAACTTTAAATTTGCTTCTTTGGGTACAAATCGTGAATTATAAAGGCCATTAAATTTTGCGACCATTATGTTCAGAAATAATGATCCAAAAAGAATTAATAGAAATGTATATATTCGTTTTTTGCTTATTTTCATACGTATGCTCATAATTAAATATTCTATTTTTTAGGAACAGTATCTCTTTGATTTAATTGCTGGGGAATGGCCTTATAAAATTTTAAAAGTAAATCTACACCTTGAGCTGTTACGTTTGAAACAGGATTCGGCATTTGTACGTCTGGGCCTGCATCCAAAATATTTATTATAACACCACCCACAACGCCTATAGCAACCTTCCCTGCATTTGTTCCATAAAACATCGTTGCTTTGCCATACGCATTAACTCCTACAGAATATAAACTCGGAGCCGCTGTCGATGCAGCAGCACCCACGGCAACGCCTCCAGTAACAATAAGGCCTCCTGTTGCAACAGATTTTATTACCGGGTCATTTTTGATATAATCAGCGAAAGGGCCTGCACTAAATTCCCATTGTTTTTGGTATTCTGATTTTGCAGGCCGTATTTCTCCATTATCTTTTTGATAAGGTTGGATTTCCGAAGTTTTAGTTACTTGAGCCAGTTGGCGTATTTGCTGTTGTTGGGCGTAAGCACTGCCCAAGCCTCCCGATGGATCAACAGGGTTTGCAAATTGTGGAATAAGATTTAGTGGAATATTCGTGTTTTGATACTTTGTATCACTTGCAGGACCTTCAACCTTAGATGCAGAAACAACAACTTCATTCATCAGTACAAAGGGTTTTGCTGACGAACCGGAACCGTCACGTAACCCTTCCTGAACCTGATCCGAACTTTGTTGTTTATTTTGTTGCTGCGGTTCTACCCCCTCCATGCCATCCAGGTCAATCATCGTCACCGGGTTATTGCTGGCATACTGAAACGGTGTTAACTCCGGATATTTAAATTGCAACGGATCCACACTCACAAACCGGCACAACCAGTCGGCATAATAGCGCATCCCGTAATAGTAAAGTCCGGTTTCCTCATCCTTTTCTTTACCGCAGTAATTATACCTTTTCAAAGAAATTTCGGTCTCACTTCTTGCCGAACTGTAAGAAGTACTACCAAACGGATAATACTCTTCGTAAGAAATGAGCTTACCTATATCGCCTAATTCCAGGCATGCACTGCCCAAATGGTTATCGTATTGATAACGCAAAACTATGGTGGTCTGTCCGTTGGTAGTTCTGGTTTGCATGCGTAAGAAAGTTTCTCGTCGTCAGAAACTGAAATTTCTTTCCGTTCGGTTCTAAGGTAAAGTTATTCTATTTTCGATACAGTTCTAAGCCGCAAATATAGTAATATATCTCTCTTTGCTTTGATATTCGCAATTTTAGGTGCAAGATGTAACACAATCCACTCTATCAGTTTAAACTTCTGATTTTTCTAAAAGATTGAATATTACCTATAGAGGTTGATATATAAGTGAAATATTTATTTGAGAAACCAGTAAACTCATAGCATAATGTATCTTCATTTGAAACATAACTAATGAAAATATTATTATCCATGTTCCTGTCTAAATATGACAAGTCACATGAAGAATTGCTAAGAAAATAATCAAAAACGGAGAGAGTGTCTATTTCCCAAGATTTATATTTATAGTACCAAGTGACTTTGCCTTCTTTAAACATCAAAATAAAATTAGTATCATCAATAGATTCCCAAACTCCTTCTATATAACTTTCCCATTTTGTTTCACAATTATAATTTTGATGACGGGTAACAGAGCAATTATACATAATAAAAGATAATATGGTAATTATCGTAAAATATCTGTATTTCATTTGAGTAATATTTCTTTTGCGTTATTATAAATTGATTCTCTATCGGAAAGCCCATTATAACCACCATTGACTAATTTTGTAATTTTTTTAACTGTTGTTGAATCAATTGACGTTTTGTTCAAAACTTTTGTCTGAAAATACCAAAATGCAGCAAGAATAGAATTTTTGTCTTCAGTTAATAAATCAGGGGATGTAACAAAATCTAAATCACTGGAATAATTCCCTTTCATGAACTTTGTAAAATTGGAATAATTATTTTTTCCAGTAAGTTGGAATATGCCACGGCCTCTATATTTGTATCCATCTCCACTCGAAAAATTATCATTTCCCATCCTTCCACCATAAACTATATTGGCAATATCTTCTTGTTTAGCGGCTTGTTTTTTTGTTCTACCATATAATTCTGCATCATATTTCCCTTCAACCGCATCACCTTTATAAAAATATTTTGGAAAAGTTTTTACTAAACCATCTACACTATAATTAAGATTTTCTATTGAACCGAGACCATTTTTAAAACCACCTGCTTCATGACCTGCTTGGGATAAAAAATGAACAATAGAAATCATATCTGTTAAGCCAAAATCTTTTCCTTCAATATTGATCATGGCCTCAATTGTTTGTAATGCATTGATATTGCCATTCGGAAAAATAGAAGAAAGATCTGATGATGTAATAGCTACATCAACCGCATTCCATTGGTCATTATTCCAAACCCATCCTTGATTTACACCTTCAATTGTATTTAGATTATCATCTAGTTTAGGTAAAACAGCCCCTTCTCCTATATATTTTCCAGGTTCTTTTGGTTCCGCTCCATCCAAATCAATATAACTTATCGGTTTATTCCCTGCATACTGATACGGAGTATAATAAGGATACTTAAACTGTAGCGGGTCCACACTCACAAACCGGCACAACCAGTCCGCATAATAGCGCATCCCGTAATAGTAAAGTCCAGTTTCCTCATCCCGTTCTTTTCCACAATATCTATATCGCTTTAAAGAAATATTTATACAACTACTGGATGTATAATAACTGGTTTGCCCAAATGGGTAATACTCTTCATAAGAAATAACACTTCCATCATGCGATAATTCCAGACAGGCACTTCCCAAATGGTTATCATATTGATAACGCAGCACAGTGGTTGCTTGTCCGTTGTTTATCTTACTCTCCATCCTTAAAAATACTTTTTCTTCATCTGCAACAGATACGGTGTGGTATTCATTAACAACCGTTGCTTCAGCACTGGTATTGGCATATTCCCGTATCACTTCAAAGCCGCAAATATAGTAATATTTTTCTACCTTGTTTGTTTTTACCACTATTTTTCGGGTACGATTTCCTTCTATATCATAATGATAGTGAGAAATAAAGGTTCCGTTTCCTGAGCCTGTCAATTGATCTTTGTAGTCCCAATTCATCGAACTAAGATGCGGCATGGTTAGCATATTACCATGTGCATCGTAAGTGTATTGATTAATAGTTTGATTATTATGTTTTAATAATCGATTGTTATTTTCAT
>CALECM010000116.1 GCA_937949745.1 uncultured Bacteroidales bacterium
GTGATGCAGGCTTGCGGACAGCCTACTCTCAATCCACCTGTTAACGTTCTCCTTCAGGATCTGACCGTATCGCGGATTGATTCCGTATTCGATCAGAAAAACGAAGAGTATAAATCACAGGATTTAGAAGTCTTAATTAATGAAATTTGTAAAAACCTCAACGGAACTCTTCTTATTGCTAAAGGAGACAGTGTTATTTTTCGAAGGACTACAGGATTGGTAAGGTTTTATGAAAACAAAAAGGGATATGAAAAATGGACGCAGGCGGAAATGAATGCAGCGAAAAAGAAAGCATCGAATAAGCTTAAAAATGATACTTTTTACGAATTAGCTTCCATATCCAAACAATTTACTGCTGCCGCCATATTAAAATTGGCGGAAGAGAAAAAATTAGCCTTAACGGATACGCTGAATAGTATATTCCCCGAATTGCCTTACAAAAATATTACCATCCAACATTTATTGTCACATACCTCCGGTTTGCCTGAATATTTTGATTTTCCGGTGAGTTATTTTGATACTTCGCAAATTCTTACGAATCAGCATCTGATAGAGGTTTTAAGCAGGGAAAAACCGAAAATCCAATTTTTACCCGGATATAATTATAAATACACGAATACTAATTATGCTTTATTGTATTCCGTCATAGAGAAAATATCCGGCGAGAGTTATGAAGAATATGTTCAAAAAAATTTATTTCTTCCCGCAGGAATGACCCAGACATTTTTTGTTTCTCAAATAGAAGACAATAGTAATAAAAGTATTGCCAAAGGACATTTAAGGAATAAAGAAGAATTGAAACGGTATTATCTGGACGGCACGATGGGAGATAAGGGAATCTATTCTACTCCTGAAGAATTATTGAAATGGAAAACAGCTTATTTTACCCGAAAAAAGATTATTCCTGAAAAACTGCTGGCGAAGGCTTCTTCCAAACAGAACTTCATTAAAGGAAAAGGAGTGGCTAAGGAAATATATGGTTATGGACTCCGGATCGAGGAAAATCCACACTATGGAAAACTCATTTACCATGGCGGACTATGGAGAGGATACCAGAACCTGATGATTTACCGTCCCTCAGACGATCTCTTTATCGTATTCCTTAGTAATTACAGGAACAACGCCCATAAAGGCAAGAGCAATGATATTTTGCATATTATCGACGGCGTATAATCTCTTTACACTTCCATGATGAAACCCCGTCTTTATATTGCGATTCCCGCAATGGATGAATTGAATTATCTGCCTTCGACATTATCTGCTATTGCCCGTCAAAAAACCACTTATCCGTTTTCTGTTTTCATTTGTATTAATCAACCTGATGATTGGTGGAATAATGATCAAAAACGCAGTATTTGTTTAAATAACCAAAAGTTACATGAATATCTCAGGAATTATGATAAGTTCCCGATTCATATTCTGGATAGATCTTCAAAAGGAAAGGGATGGCAGCGAAAAAACTATGGAGTGGGCTGGGCCCGTAAAATTCTGGCTGAAGAAATTTGTGATATAGCTGCCCTGGAAGACATTATGATTATGCTGGATGCGGATACTGTCTTTGATGAGCACTATTTAGAATCTATCGGTGATAATTTCATTTATCATAAAAAATATCCTGTTATTTCAGTGCCTTATTATCATCTCCTTACGGGAGATGAAACTGCCGACAGAGCCGTTTTAAGATATGAAATCTACCTCAGGAACTGGCTTCTCAATATGATGGATATAGGCAGTCCTTATGGATTTACCGCATTAGGATCGGCGATAGCAATAAAAATTTGGGCATTGCAAAAAATCGGAGGTATAACTCCCCTCCGGAGTGGTGAAGATTTTTATCTATTACAGAAATTACGTAAAATGTCGCTGGTCAATATATGGAACAGACTTCCGGTTTATCCGGCGGCGCGGTTTTCCGACAGGGTCGCTTTCGGTACCGGTCCGGCGATGGCCAAAGGAGCCGGTAACGACTGGAAAAGTTATCCTGTTTATCATCATACTTTATTTAAACCCATATCGCATACTTATCAGAAATTGGATGAATTATTTATAAAAGATATTGATAATCCGTTTCTCCGGTTTCTCCGGGAACAATTTAAGGATGACAAAATATGGATCCCTATAAGAAAGAATTTTAAAAAATTCCCTCTTTTTTTAAGGGCTTTTCATGAAAAAGCAGACGGACTTCGTATTATCCAGTTTATCAAACAGGAGCATGCCAAATCTCTTTATACGGATGAATTTTCATTAAAAGAAAACATGGGAAAATGGATGGGGAATGATATACCGGAATTTTTAAATAAGGACATTATGTTTGAAAATATGACGCTGGAGGAGTTGTCTTCGGTAAGGGAAATTCTGTGGAATTTGGAAAAAGAAAGAAGATTACTGTGGATGCTGCACAATTAAATGGATAAATACCGGCAGGTGATCAGAGTAGCCTCCTAGATACCTTGGTCCGCTAAAAGTGCGGAAAGGTTTATCCCCGCCATATTTTTCATCGGGAATGACCATGAAAGGTTCTTTTAGAATATGAGCTTTTTCATCCATAATTTTTAAAGAAAAGCCACCTTTTAATAAATTACCGGAAACAATAATCTGATCCAGGCAACCCCAGAAATCCTCATATTTATGACTTCCCATATTAGCCATTTCATGATAGTCATACATCAGGTTTATTAAATGGCATTTATCTTTTTCTTCCGGATGGCGCGCTTTCAGGATATTAGCCATACTTTCATTATCAGGATAATCATTAAAGTCGCCCATAATAATAATATACGGGTCGGGAAACCGGCGGGAAAGGGAATCTGTTTTTTCTTTTAAAACGGAAGCATAAAAATTTCTTTTGGGTACAGTTGCTGCATAGCCTCCGTATCTCGAAGTCCAGTGATTTACGAAAACGTAAAGTGTATCGTCATTGGGCAGCTGGATCATTACGGATAGTATATCCCTGTTCCCGCTATGAAGTTCAAAAGGAAAAATTACTTTAATAGGATGGGCATTTAATATCCTTATACGTTCTTTCCGGTATAAAAGAGCCACATCTATCCCCCGCCTGTCTCCGCAATCATAATGAATGGATTGGTAATGGTATTTTTTTAAAGGTGATCTTTTGCATAAATCATCGAGTACACTCTTATTCTCGATTTCCGCAAGTCCGATAATATCCGGTGGATTGCCTTTACCTAAAGCAATCATTACTTTGGCAATGTTGGAGATTTTCCTGTGGTATTTCTTATAACTCCAATGATACAACCCGTCGGGAGTAAATGCATCGTCCTGATGAATGGAATCTTTGGTAGGATGAAAAAGGTTTTCCACATTATAAAATGCTATACAATAATGATCGGAATCAGGCTGCCCATAAGTAATAATGCGGGTCAGGCCCAAAAGGAGTAACCACCCCGTTAATAAAACTTTTTTACTTGGTAACATCGTTTAACGGTGGCTAAATTACGTTTAGGTTTTTCTTTAATTTTTCCGAATAGATCCTGGATACACTAAAAATTTCGTTTTGAATAGTAATTTTATTTTTTTCATATTTATCAATTTTTGTAAGATTTATAATAGTAGAATTGTTGATCCGGATAAATTTTTCTTCGGGAAGTAATTGAAGGAATTTCTTCAGGGTAGAGTTATGATAGATATATTTATCATTCAACAAGAATAATTTTAAGGCATTTCCCACATTTTTAATATATAATATCTCATCATATTTAACTTTAATAGACGATTTTTTATACTTAACGAACATCCAGTCTTTTTTAATTTCGCCGGAATTTTTTGAATCATAAAAAATGGGAGATTCCTGTACGATAGGAAGTTGATATTTGGAATTCAAAGAATGCACTAATTTAATGACCTTACTCATTTTTTTACAGAAATATTCTAATTTAATTTCGTCCGTTAACAAAAAATCATAAAATCCGTTATCGAGCAATAAGGGTATTTCATCCACTTTAGGCATTATGCCGATTATAAACGGGGGTTTATTGATCAGGTTAATTAAATCTATCATACTCATGGAATCATTTTCCATATCGATAAAAAGCAGGTCAGGATTAATAAGATTGAGTTTTTCGATACAACTGACGTTATCACGAATTATTTCTATCATTTCCATCGAATAAAAATGACTTATAATCTCCATGATATTTTTCTCTAAAATATCATTTTTGGTATACAATACACTAGTTAGAATTTTCATTTTTGTAAATATTTTTTAAAGTATTTAAGATAAAGTCAAATATACTTTAAATTTTTCAATATGGGAGAATAGATTAGAAAAAATGTTAAAGTGTTCTTTTTTAACACAAATGATCATAATTTATTTTTATAAATGTTGAATATATCGTTAAATAAAAAAATGATTGTTAAAAATTGCAAAATTACAATATTTTTGTTGCTAAGGTTCTTATTTACCCTGAAATGCGATAAAAATAATTCCGGTATTTTATAAGGATTCACATAATAAAAGAA
>CALECM010000117.1 GCA_937949745.1 uncultured Bacteroidales bacterium
GTCGTATCATTTTCAGGATGACAAGAGATCTTATTCTTATAGATAAACGGAATGATAGGAAGGGATATCTTCATTAAAAAACCGGCCTGTATATCCAAAAAGATATTTTACAGGCCGGGAAATCAAAAATCAATCATTATTTATTTATTGAAGAAAGAAAACTTACCTTCTTCGAGTGTATCGATGACGATAGTCCTGTCTTTATTTAAAGTATCTTCCAGTATTATTTTGGATAATTCGTTCAGTATTTCTTTTTGAATCACCCGTTTTAGAGGCCTTGCGCCATACACCGGATCATAACCCAGTTCTGCCAAAAGGTCAAGGGCATATTTGGTAAATTCCACTTTGATATTTTGTTGTCCCAGGATATCGTTAAGTTGTGTGATCTGCAATTTGATAATATCTTTGATCTCCCGTTTGGAGAGAGGCTGGAACATCACGATCTCATCGATCCTGTTGAGGAATTCGGGCCTTAAAGTCTTTTTGAGCAATTCCGTTATTTCCGCTTTGGTCCGTTCAAATATTTCCTCATCCGAGATATTGGAACTATTACTGTAATTATCCTGAATAATATTGGAACCCAGGTTGGAGGTCATAATGATGATGGAATTCTTAAAATCCGCCGTACGTCCCTTATTGTCCGTTAATCTTCCGTCATCCAATACCTGTAATAATATGTTGAAGATATCGGGATGCGCTTTTTCAATCTCGTCGAAGAGGATGACTGCGTAGGGTTTCCTTCTCACTTTCTCCGTCAATTGTCCGCCTTCGTCATAGCCGATATAACCCGGAGGTGAGCCGATGAGCCTTGAAACCGAGTGCGCTTCCTGGAATTCGCTCATATCAAACCGGATCATCGCGTCTTCCGTATCGAAAAGATATTCGGCAAGGGCTTTGGCCAGTTCTGTTTTACCGACACCGGTCGTACCCATAAAAATGAAAGATCCGATAGGCCGTCTCTGATCCTGTAAACCGGCCCTGCTTCTGCGGATAGCATCCGCTACCGCCCGGATCGCCTCGTCCTGTCCAACGACTCTTTTATGAAGTTCGGTTTCGAGCGTCAGTAATTTCATTTTCTCGCTCTTCATCATTTTGCTTACCGGAATACCGGTCCAGCGGGCCACTACTTCCGCGATATCGTCCGCTGTGACTTCTTCATCGATCAATGCATGATCGCCCTGTGCTTTTTCCAGTTCTACCTGTAGACGTTCGATTTCGTTTTCGGCGTTTTTGATCAGTCCATAGCGTAATTCCGCTACTCTGCCGTAATTCCCCAAACGCTCTTCATTAACGGCTTCCAGTTTATAATCTTCGATCAGTTTTTTATTTAGCTGGATCTGGTCGGCAACCTCTTTTTCCGCTTTCCATTTGGTCGCGATCTGGTTACGTTCTTCCTGAAGATTGGATAAATTCATGTTCAGGGTATTGATCTTTTCCTCGTTGCCTTCCCTTTTAATAGCTTCCCGCTCAATTTCCAGTTGCCGGATCTTATGTTCGATCTCATCCAGTTCTTCCGGTACGGAATTAATTTCAAGTTTTAATTTGGAAGCGGCTTCATCAATCAGGTCGATCGCTTTATCCGGCAGGAAACGGTCCGTAATATACCGCTGGGAAAGTTCCACCGCTGCGATGATGGCTTCGTCGAGGATCTGCACCTGGTGGTGGTTTTCATATCGTTCTTTTAATCCCCGTAAAATAGAGATGGCATCGTATTTATCCGGTTCTTCAATTTTTACGGGTTGAAAACGGCGCTCCAGCGCTTTATCTTTTTCGAAGAATTTCTGATATTCATTCAGGGTAGTTGCGCCGATAGAACGCAATTCTCCGCGGGCGAGGGCCGGTTTAAGTATATTGGCCGCATCCATGGCGCCCTCTCCGGAAGCACCGGCTCCCACGAGGGTATGGATCTCATCAATAAACAGGATGATCTCCCCGTTGGACTCGCTTACTTCATTGATCACGCTCTTCAAGCGTTCTTCAAATTCCCCTTTATATTTGGCCCCGGCGATCAACGCACCCATATCCAAAGAATAAATCTGTTTCGTCTTTAAGTTTTCGGGAATATCCCCGTTGATCATTCTTTCGGCCAATCCTTCCGCGATAGCGGTTTTACCGACACCGGCCTCACCGATAAGGATAGGGTTATTTTTAGTTCGACGCGATAAGATCTGTAAAACCCGCCGGATCTCTTCATCCCTGCCTATTACCGGATCCAGTTTGCCCTTACGTGCGGCATCATTAAGATTGGTAGCATATTTGTTCAGGGCATTGTATGTTTCTTCACTGCTGGCGCTTGTTGCCCGGCTTCCCTTCCTTAATTCCTGTATCGCTTTCTTAATGCCGTCTTCGGTAATACCGGCATCTTTCAATATTTTGGAAGTCCCGTCGTTGGCCATAAAAAGACCATAGAAGAGGTGTTCGATGGAAACGAATTCATCACCCAGTTCCTGGGCGAAAAGAATCGCTTTTTGTATTGTGGTTTGGGCACCTGTCGACAAATATACCTGTCCGCCTTCCACCTTAGGAAGACTTTCCAACTGCTTATCCACGATCTGGCTGATCACTTTCGGATCGGCATCCTGTTTCTTAATCAGGAAAGGAACTACGTTCTTATCGTTTTCAAATATGGATTTTAAAATATGGAGGGTGTCAATTTGCTGTTGTTTATTATTCATCGCAATAAGTTGCGCGTTAGCAATAACTTCCTGCGATTTTATAGTAAAATTATTTAGATTCATAATGATAATAGCTGTTAATATACGATTAGATAACAGCAATTACTTTGCCAAAGTTTAATCGTGACAATTTGGCAGCCGCATGTTATATTCCGGTGAAATAATGGCCGGAATAAGCTATATTTATAATTCCGGATTATTGCTTCTTAGGGACAATAACAGATATAAGGATACTACCAAGCAGTATGGTGAGTATCACAAGGAGCGATATACCGGTAGGAATTACCAGCGAAGGATCAATAAACGGTAATATCATTTTCACACCGATATAAGTTAGCAGAATAGCTAATCCGATTTTTAGGTAAGTAAATTTATCCATGACGCTCTGTAAGACAAAGAATAATGAACGTAAACCCAGGATGGCGAATATATTGGAGAAAAAGACGATATAGGGATCACTTGTGATAGAAAAAATAGCGGGTATGGAATCTACGGCAAACAGCACATCCGAAAATTCAATAATGATCAGCACGACAAAAAGAGGGGTAAGCATCAGTCTTCCGTTCTCGCGTGAGAAGAATTTCCGTCCCCGGTATCCTGAAGTTACCAGTTTCCTTTTGGAGAGGAACCTCACGACAGGATGTTTTTCCACATCAATTTTGGTATTCTGGTCTTTCTTTTCAAAAAACATTTTAATCCCGGTATAAATCAGGAAAACTCCGAAAATCAATAATATCCAGTGGAATCTCTCGATCAGGGCGGCACTCAGGAAAATGAATACGAAACGGAGGACAATGGCTCCGAGGATCCCGTAAAACAGTACCCTGTGGTAGTATTTTTTCTCCACACCGAAAGAAATGAATATCATCAGCATCACGAAGATATTGTCTAAGGAGAGGGATTTCTCGATCAGGTAGCCGGTAAGATATTCTAAGGAAAGCGTTTGCCGGAAGGACTGCAGGTTTTCCCGGTATGAAAGCGATTCATCCAAAGCGATATGATTGCCGTATTTGGCGTTATAAGCGATCAGACCGTCCATATCGGTGATTCCGTGAACCCATTCTCCTTTAAATAAGATAAAAACGCAGAAAAGCAATGCGATAAAGATCCACACCCCGGTCCAGGATAATGCTTCCTTAAAAGATATAATATGGTTTTTCCTGTTGAATACACCAAGGTCCAGGAATAACATCAATGAAATGAAAAGCAGAAAGAAAATGAAGAAAAGTGATTCGTGCATGGTCTTAAATTGAAGGTGCAAAAATACTATTTTTATCCCATTTTTTATGAATAAAAGTAATTTCGCGAATGATATAATTATTGTTGTAAATTTGCCGCGTCAAATTTAATTATTCATTTTAATTTAACAATTATGAAAAAAATTAGTTTATTAGCAGTTTTAGTGTTATTTATTACTTCCGTAACACACGCCCAGGAGCAAACGGTAAACAAACCGGAAAGAAATTCTTTTACGCTTGAAGTAGGATTTACGCCTTTCTCCCAGGATAACGTGATCAGTATGGGTATGGGACTTAAAGGAAGATACGCGCTTACCGAAAGATGGTATCTTCGTGTGAACCTGCCTTTTAACGGGAATACCAGCAACCAGAAAAATGAAGTGGAAATGGCTACGGGCGAAATGGTATCTACCAGTATAAAAAGAAGTTCCATCTCTTATGGTATTTTCCCGGGGATAGAATATCATTTAGGTAATATGCCTAAATTATCTCCTTATTTCGGCGCTGAAATAGGATTCAGGCATAATATATTCTCCGGTAAAAATACGAATGTGAGTGATAACGGGAATGTTGTAGATGGCCTTGAAATAGCTTATAAGAAACATAATGAAAACGGAAGAAGCAGTATTGCTTTTGCGATTAATATACTGGCCGGTGTTGACTGGTATATGACTAAAAATCTTTATCTCGGAGCCGAATTCGGATTGGGTTTTTCTATGGCATCCTCGCTGAAAGCTCAAACTA
>CALECM010000118.1 GCA_937949745.1 uncultured Bacteroidales bacterium
TTTGATTTTGTGATTGATGATTACGTGGTCGCATACCTGACGGCATGCTTTGGCGGGTGCGCTTTTACCCAGTTACCTGACTGGAATGCCTGACGGCATTCTGAAGTAGTAAAGGGAAGTTTTGATTTTGTGATTGATGATTACGTGGTCGCATACCTGACGGCATGCTTTGGCGAGTGGGCTTTTCTCGGGTTACCTGACTGGAATGCCTAACGGCATTCTGAAGTTGCAAAGGAAAGTTTGATTTTGTGTTTGATGACATTTACGTTATTGCATACCTGACGGCATTCGGAAATCTTTAAAATGGATCCCTGCGAAAGAATCCTTAATATTATTATTACATAATCATTCTATCGTTATTCCCGGAATCCCGTCAGGGATTCCCGCTTGGTAGCATAAAAATTACGGTATACATTATACGCATGCCTTTAGGTATGCGACGATTATGTTCAAGATAATCATTTACCGTACAGTAATGCCTGACAGCATTCAAATAAATTAAATTCCTTTTCTTAATCTGATCACAAGCCGGAATTTACTGTAATACAGTCTGGATTAATTTGCCGGTTCTCAATGCGGAATATAAATTTCAGGAAATATTACAATCAATGATGAAGTCATAATTTGCTTTTTTGAATATATACTATAAATTCCTTACCGAATCCCGTCAGGGATTCCCCCTTGGTAGCATTAAAAATTACGGTATACATTATACGCATGCCTTTAGGTATGCGACGATTGATTTAATATGTGGAATAAAAATCAGTGTTCGTTAATCTTAAATTAAACATTAATCAAACGTATTTACTAAAGAAATTATGTTTATTCCATATTTCACCCTAAAGATTCTTTATTCGACGTAAGTAAGGGATATTTCGTCAACCGGGTTACAAAACAGCTTAATTTTGCCTCTCTATTATAAATCAGGATGCTTTATGGTAAATAAAAAGGTGTTGCCAATTCTTTTTATCCTATGGATTGGATATAGTACCGGAATTGCCCAGGTATGCTTACCTGCGTCGGGAGGGGACTTTGATAATTCCGACGGTTCGGTCAGTTTCACATTGGGACAATTATTTTATACTACGGAAAATAATTCCGACGGAAAAGTATTGGACGGAATCCAGCAATCATATGAGGTTATCTCTACCGGGGTTAAGAACACGGAAAAGGTAAATATCCATATATCGGTTTATCCAAATCCGGTTTCACATCAATTAGTATTAGAAAGTGAAGGGTATGAATTCTGCTCCTTGCATTTTGAACTCTATGATGCACAGGGAAAAATCCTGAAAAACGGGAAATTACAGGATAACAGAACGGAAATTAACCTGAATGGTTATCCGTCATCAGTATATTATCTATGCATTATAAAAGAATATAGATTAATCGAAACATTTAAAATCATAAAAAAATAAAGTATGGGAGATTTAATCAAAAGAATAATTTGCTTTTCCACTTTTTTATTAGCAGCTGTGAGTTTGGCTTATGGACAAGTACCGGAGAAATTTTCTTATCAGGCGGTGATCAGGGATGCTTCCGGGAATTTGCTCAGGAATAGTGAAATAGGAATGAAAATTACAATCCGTCAGGGAAACCCTTCCGGAACCGAAGTATATAGTCAGTTCTATTCCCCCTCCACAAATACTAATGGGCTCGTAACCATGGAGATCGGTGGAGATCAGGATTTTCAAATGATCAATTGGTCAAACGGACCATATTTTATGGAAACCGCTACTGATCTGGCGGGTGGTAATAGCTATTCTCTCCAGGGATGCAGTGAACTATTGACGGTTCCTTATGCTTTACATGCTAAAACCGCAGATAACCTGACTTCCCCGGTAACAGAATATGACCCGCATTTTTCCGGTTCTCCGGCCGGAGGCATTGCCGGCACTGACATTTCGGAATGGAATGAAGCCTATGATTGGGGTAATCATAGTGAGGAAGGATATCTCAAAAATGAATCCCAAACATTGAGCGATGTGGCCTCCCTTGGAAATCACGTTAATAATCAGTTAAAAAGCGTGGTTGATCCTACAGAACCACAGGATGCCGTTACCAAAGCCTATGTGGATCAATTAGCGGTTCAGCTGGATAACCTAAAAACACAATTACAGGAATTACAACAACTGCATGGAATATCAACGGTGGAAGATATTGAAGGTAATGTATATAAAACCAAGACATACGGAACACAAACCTGGATGGTTGAGAATTTAAAGGCTACTAAATATAACGATGGAACTCCTATTCCACACGAGACCAATAATGAAAACTGGGTCCAACTGACAACCGATGCTTACTGTAACTATAATAATGATCCCAATCAATTACGTTACCGTGGCGCATTGTACAACGGATATGTCATGGATACGTTTGTCAATGGGAAGAAAAACCCGTGTCCGGAAGGATGGCATGTTCCCGATCGTAATGAATGGAATACTCTGTTGGACTATTTGGTGGCTGGCGGATATAACTACAATGGCTCTACCCAGGGAAATTTACTGGCAAAAGCAATGGGCGCCGCAAACAGTTGGAAATCCTCTACGGATGAGGGGGCCGTGGGAAATACGGATTATCCGGAAAAACGGAATGCCAGCGGCTTCAATGTAATTTCTGCCAGTTCACGTCTGCATCACAGCGGGCAGTTTTACATTTCGGGAAGTACTGCTGAGATTTGGGCGAATACAAGAGCTTCCGGAGGAGCCCTTGTATTCAACATGACTTATAATAATCCCGGTGCCCATGTCGGTATGCGCAACCTGAACGAAGGTGTTTCCATCCGTTGTTTAAAGGATTAAATCTATAAGGATATAAGTATATCTTTGATCATTTGGTCAACGCATATTTGACGCCCACATTCGCTGTGAAGCCATAATGACGCATTTCTAAATAATCATAAATCATTCCATAACGAACATGGGAAAAAATGCTGTGGTGATATAATAAAGACATAAAAACAAAATACCTGTCGTTAAATTTGTATCCTCCGCCTATTTCGGCAAAACCACTTATGTTAAATTTGGATGTTGATTCAATACCATTGACTGTTGAAGTTTGATATTCGTTTATTATGATGTTTTCCTTAGATTTGACAAGAAATGATGGGGTAATTCCAATATTCAGAAAGCCATATAATTTATTCCCATAATTAAATCCTATTTTGACCGGGAGCGAAATATAGGCATAATCATATTGAATATCAACTATGTGCGGCTGTCTCTCTGTATCATACATTGTTATATTATGTATGGAGGCTCCATCTTGTTCATATATAAGATCTATGCCGGTTGAAAAATATTTCTTAAAAAGAAAATCGTAGGTTAGTCCACCGGCAAAACC
>CALECM010000119.1 GCA_937949745.1 uncultured Bacteroidales bacterium
AGGTAAAAAAATGTATGATAAGAGGGAAAGTATCAAAGAAAAAGATGTCCGCCGGGAGGATGCCCGCCGGGAAGAATAATGCCTGCGACGATGGAAGAAATTGAAAAAATATATTACAGCATGGGCGAAACCGCTGAAATGTTCGGGGTTAACCAATCTCTTCTTCGTTATTGGGAAAAAGAATTTGATCTAATAAAACCTTACAAGAATAAAAAAGGAGACCGTTATTTTACTAAAAAAGATATTGAAATAATCAGGACCATTTATTACCTTACTAAAACTAAAGGTTATACTTTGCAAGGAGCGAAGGATGCCCTGAAAAATAATTTTATCAAAGAAGGTACTCATGCACAGGTTGTGGATACATTATTAAAAATCAAGAAATTACTATTAGAAATAAAAGAAGAATTATAAATTTAAATTCCTAATCGTTATGCCAAAAATTTCCAATAAGGGAGTCCGGATGCCCGCTTCTCCGATCAGAAAATTAGTCCCATACGCCGACGCGGCTTCTAACAGAGGGGTTAAGATATTTCATTTAAATATAGGCCAGCCGGATATAGAAACTCCCAAAGGAGCCCGGGATGCCGTTAAAAATGCTGACATTAAAGTTATTGCCTATTCACATTCTGCCGGTACTCTCAGTTACCGTAAAAAATTAGTGGAATATTATAAAAAAGTGGGTATAGAGGTTACCACAGATGAGATTATTGTCACCAATGGCGGTTCGGAAGCTATTCAATTCGCTTTCAATTCATGTCTTGACCCGGGTGATGAAGTGATCATTCCGGAACCTTTTTATGCCAATTATAATGGATTTTCCGTAAGTTCCAATGTGGTTGTTAAACCTATTGTATCTACCATAGAAAACGGCTTTGCATTGCCGCCTATTGAAGATTTTGAAAAGGTGATAACACCTAAAACCAAAGCCATTATGATCTGCAACCCGAATAATCCTACCGGTTACCTTTATTCGAAAGAGGAACTTGAGGCACTGAGCAAACTGGTGGAAAAACATGATCTTTTCCTTTTCTCAGACGAGGTTTACAGGGAATTTGTTTATGATGGAGCACAACATTATTCGGTAATGAAATTGAAAAATATCGAACAAAATGTAGTATTGCTGGATTCAGTTTCCAAAAGATACAGCGCTTGCGGAGTAAGGGTTGGCGCCTTTATCACCAAAAATAAGGAAGTTTATGCTACCGCTATGAAATTCGCACAGGCCAGATTAAGTCCCCCGACTTACGGACAGATACTCGGTGAAGCGGCAGTGGATACGCCACAGGAATATTTTGATGAAGTTATCAGTGATTACGTGGCCCGTCGTAATACGGTAGTAGAAGCAATCAATAACATGCCCGGTTGTTTTTGCCCGGTTCCCAAAGGCGCCTTCTATGTTGTGGCCCGGTTGCCCATCGACAATTCCGATAAGTTTTGCCAGTGGTTGCTTGAGGAATTCGACTATAACGGCAAAACCGTGATGCTGGCTCCGGCTACCGGATTTTATTCTTCACCCGAAGATGGTACCGATGAGGTGAGGATAAGTTACTGCCTGAAAGTGGAAGATCTTAGGGAAGCGATGGAATGCCTCGCGGAAGGACTTAAAAAATATAATTCACAATAAGCCTAAAAATTCCCGGAAACTCCGGGAATTTTTATTTAAATAGTCTGTTAAAAATCATTATATATCTTCTATCATCCTGAATGCATTGAGGAATCCCATTATTATAGTAGTAAATTAACTATGTTCAGGATACACTAACTAATCCTATTTATATTGTCATCCTGAGCGCAGCGAAGGATCTTAAGGGAAAGAAGATCTGATTAATTTATAATACCCTGATTTCGAAGGGAGCAGATGTTTTTTATCGAATATATCTTTATTAACATACTTTCTTTACTTGCATAAAGAAAGTACCAAAGAAAGTGCAATGGCCGCTCAATTTTCCTGCTAAAAATCTAAGAACCTTTGGCTAAACTGCAACAACTCCTCGCCGATGCTCGTCAAACAGTTACAGTTTCACGCCAAAGAACCTTGATTTTTTACGCATTAAAATTTAAAGCGGCTACCTTTCCGGTGGCTGAGTATGTCGAAGCCACCGGGTGATAAACCTTTTTATAGTGTCATTCCTGAGCACAGCAGAGAATCTTTAGAGGAAAGAAAGAATTTGACCCATTTATCGTAAACTGAGTTTTTTCCAGGAGATTAAGATTCTTCGTCCCACACAGAATGACATAATAATACAATCTTACAGATAATCTTTTTTTTGGTTATGGTTCCACCACAACCGTAATTCCGTCGCTGTGTGCCGAAAATTCCGGGGCATACATACATTGTATGGTACCGATACCATTGCTGAATTGACCGGCCTGTGTCGCGATCATCGTATATTCAAATACGTAAGTACCTTTGGGAAGATAATCGAAAAAGAAATTAGTGGCGGCATCCCGTGTGGATTCATAATACATGAGGCTGCCCTGCCGTTTATTCTGCGACATTACATTTACCGGTTCGAAAGCCGAAGCCCGCATATCTTTCAAATGAATGTATTCCATATCACGGTCTGTCCTGATCTCAATTCTTACCCTTACTTTATCTCCTACTTTCAACGATTGCCGTCCGGTAATGGGAGAAAGCGTTTCCCCGCGTTCATTAAGCGTCACTTTGTATAGTTGCTTTTGCATGGATAAAGGACTCTGGGCTTGTGTTATTTTATCCAGGTTTTCAAAATACTGCCAGTAAACGCCGCCCCACGCAACGCCTTTGGAGGGTTTGTCGACCGTAACTGTGGCCATGGAGGAATTCATTTGTTCTTCATTCCAGGAAGTCCTGAAATATCCGGTTCCCGCTTCGGCATCCGGAAGTTTTGAAACGTCGATCAGTTCATCCCCTACCGTGATCGTAACATCAGATTCGGTTTGCAAAAGGTCCGTTCCTCTTAAAAGCAACGCGTAACATGCTTCTGCAGTCGCTCTGGTAGTACCCCAGTTTTGGGTTTGTTTTTGTTTCAATAACCATTGCTGCATTTTTTCCACGGACTCCTCGTCACGCGTAATGATCGAGAAAGCCTCGATCAGGATAGCCTGACGTTCGATCGGCGCTTCATACCAATACCATCCGTAACCTTCTTTTTTCCAATACATGCCCATCTCTTCGGAATATTGAGCACGGGATTTAATATCAGCTACGATATTACGTGCTGTGGTCTCATCTCCGGTGCGGTATAAAGCAAGCGCGCCTAAAGCCTTCACATAGATAGACTGGTCTTTCCAGTATTTACGTAATTGTCCTTTGTAATATTCGAACATCTCCTGGGATCCTTTTGCGATAGGTTGGCTTTTTGAATAAAAAGTACGACTGTAAAGGTAATGAATGATAGTCGGGGAAAGGTGGTTTTCAGCCGGTTTTACATTTTGAGACCGTTTCATCCTTTCATATTCCTTAGTATATTCCGAGTCAATATACTGAATCGCTTTACGCAGGGAATTTCTGCTCAAACCGATCCGGATGCCCATGGTTTCCAAATGGCCGAATCCGGCTATAATATGTTGGGTAATATAACTGCTGGATATACCGCCGGCAAACCAGGGCCATCCACCGTTCGGATTTTGTCCTTTTTCCAATTTTGCAACGGCAGACTGGTTTTGTTTTGCCATTTTTTGAATATCGAAAAGCATTCCTACTTTTTGTTTATTGGCCGATTCGTTCTCCGCGTCCATAACCCAGGGGGTTTCTTCCAGTACGATATTTTTCAGATCCTGATTTTTTTCCAGATTCGAAGCGAAAGTAGAGGGTGTAAGGTTTTTCCAGGTATCGAATACTTCTTTTATCTTAGGTGATGAATTTAC
>CALECM010000120.1 GCA_937949745.1 uncultured Bacteroidales bacterium
ATCAATTGGATAGCTATCCATATCAATAGTTTTTCAATACAGTATAATTGTTAAATTATTACAAATGTTGAATGTGTAAATATTTGAAATAACAACACTAAAATCGATAGATATTATTCTAATATTTATTTAAGGGAATGTAATAAAACGTATAATTTTAGCGGGAGATCTCCAGCACGATTTTTCCGTGACCGATTTTAGGAACCGAAGGATCGCCGGAAAGAGTTTTCCAACCTGTGTCAGCATCTTGCAGAGGATATATAATGGCAACATCGGTTTTGATCTTTCCGTTATTGATCAATTGCGTGATCTTTTGCAGATCATCGGCTGATTGCCTGATAACCATTCCTATCGCCGTAATATTGTATTGGTCAGCTAATTCCTGATAGGATATGCCGACCGTGCTCACCAGTCTTCCACCATCCCTTATGATCTGATAGGATTTCTCTTCCGTGTTTCCGCCGACCAGAGACAACACCACGTCCAGATCTTTGAACTCCTTAGTAAAATCCTCCGTTTTATAATCAATGACCCTGTCGGCCCCCAGCGATTTAACGAAATCGATATCTCGGGCGGAAGCGGTAGCATAAACTGTAGCTCCTGCGTTATGCGCAAATTGTACGGCATAAGCTCCCACACCGCCTGCAGCTCCATGCACCAGGATCTTATCTCCCTTTTTCACCTGCCCGTGTTCATAAACCGCCTGCCATGCCGTTTCTCCGACATGCGGTACCGAAGCGGCCCGGATAAAATCAAGATTTTCGGGCATTTTTACTGTTTTGTCGGGATCAACGGCAAGATATTCCGCATAAGAACCGCCCTGGCAATTCCCGTAAACTTTGTCCCCCTCCCGGAAAGAAGAAATATTTCGGCCGGTTTTTTCAACAATCCCGGCGAAATCATGTCCCGGTATCCATGGAAATGTGATGGACGGCATCCCGTGTTTGCTGCCGCCGGCTTTTTTAATATCCAGATGGTTTACACTGGTAGCATATATTTTGATCAAAAGCTGATTATCGTTTATTTGCGGATCGGGTACTTCTTCGTATCTGAGCTGTTCAAATGAGCCCTCATGTTGTATTGTTATGGCTTTCATATTATATTAGTATTTAAATTACTGGAATAGCGTGGCTATTTGATTGAGTAAGAACAACTCATACAAACGAAAGGTTTACGGAAGAAATGATTAAGCCGGTCTGATCCCGTTAAATAAGAATTATAATAATGAGTAGTTCTATTCCTTACCAGCCTCTAATGGAAAAATAAACGGTGCCTATTCCGGTGATGATATTCATATAAATGATGATATTGGAGATGATCCGGTTAAAATGTCCTTTTTTCCGGACCAGTATTTTGTGCACAATAAAAGGAATGAACCCTCCTATACCGGCAATGACC
This sequence comes from uncultured Bacteroidales bacterium, assembly GCA_937949745.1. Lineage (GTDB taxonomy): Bacteria > Bacteroidota > Bacteroidia > Bacteroidales > WCHB1-69 > JAGVVH01. The sequence goes on from CALECM010000120.1 coordinate 1,399, forward strand.
CCGAGAATCATGCCTGTCGTGGTCTCATTAAGTATCTCTACTAATCCATAGAATAAGAGCAACAATATCGGAATATGAAGCAAGAGAAATCCCGTCAGTCCACCCGGAAGTTTTAAAATTTCCCATTCTTTTTCATAACCGGATTCAATTTCATGTAATATTAGTAATGAGGCATTGGTTATGTATAAGAATAAAAATAGTGAATTCATATTATCTCGATTTATTACTGAATTATCTTTACAAAAGTTTTCCCAAATATACTTTTGCAAAAGTAGGAAAGTTATTGTTGCGAAACCGGATATTCCGATTATGTGAGTTTATTTCAAAACAATAATATAGGGTGAACGTTACAGAAGAAACATTTCGTTTCCGGAATCATCAATAATGACTGAATAGAGGTTTCGGATAACTTTCGAATATGATCAGGATCATACTATGGAAAAAACAATCTGGACTATAGGTCATTCCACCCGTTCTATGGAAGAATTCTTAGCCATTCTCCTGTCAGCCGGTATTGAGTTAGTAGCCGATATCCGTAGTTTTCCGGGATCCCGGAGGTTCCCGCAATTTAACCGGGAGAACCTCGAAAAAGTATTGCCGGAAAATGGCATCGGATATTTACTGATTCCTCAGTTGGGAGGCCGTCGTAAAGTAGTTCCGGATTCCCATAATACTTCGTGGAGACATCCGGCATTCCGTGGATATGCGGATTATATGGAAACCGAATCTTTCCGCCAGGGTATCAATATCCTCTGCTCGGAAGCTTTATCCAGGAGAACAGCCTTTATGTGTTCCGAAGCTTTATGGTGGAGATGTCATCGTTCCTTGGTATCCGACTATTTGAAATCTACCGGATGGACCGTGATCCACCTGACGGATATTCACCATCAGCAGGAACATCCCTATACAAGCGCCGCAAGGCTGATAGACGGCAAACTCTCTTACCGGGAATTGTTATAAAGAACCGTTTTTCAGAAAAAAGCACTCACCATGGCAATGACGCCCAGAAGCACGATCAATGCTCCGGACAGCCGGTTAAGATAAAGTATATAGCGCAATTTGAATTTTTTACGAAAAGCATTCAATCCGGAAGTGAGGGTGAACCACCATAAACTGGTACCGATCAATACACCGGTCAGTAGACAAATAGCGTGGGCGACCGTCAGTCCGCTCTGACTGATACCGAAAGTTGCCAGTAAGGCCAGGAAAATAAGCATAATGGCCGGATTGGTAAGGGTGATAAAAAATACCGACAAGAAATCTCCCCAGAATCCTTTTTTACGGAATTGCCTGCTTCGGAGTTGGGTAACCGGATTTTTAAAAAATATGTGGAGGCCGAGTATCATTATACAAATTCCGCTGACCAGCGTGATAAGGTGCATATTTTTTTCCACAAAGGATAAAACGAATCCCAGAAATAACAATGCGACGGCAGCGAAAAGAGTATCTGCGAAGGCGATTCCCATTCCCGAAGCAAATCCGGATCTTTTTCCGTTACTGATCGTACGTTGAATACACACCATCGCCATAGGACCCGGCGCGATCGATTCTACAAATCCGATTAATAATCCCTGGACGAATAATAATAACCACTCCATTTCAATATTCCTTTTCCTGATTATTCCTGCAATATTTCCGGAAATTACCGGATTCTGCCCTGTTCAATTTTGATTTGTAATAGTTTTAACGTTTATTTGGAACGTTTGATCAAAAACATTCCTTTTACCTGTCCGACATTTTTGAATAGCAGGGGCTATGGGATCATATACCCCTGTCCTGGATATATTGATATCTTCATTTCTATTCAATCGCAAAGATACGAAATTTAACGCAAGACCGCTATTAAATCATAGTTTCCGATCCCGGCACATCAGGTGATCCTTCCTTATTTTGGTTTCTATTCCCGCATATTATTAAAAATATTTAAAAAGCAATAAAAATTTAAAACTTTAGACATTACCTTGTAAAAATTATTAAATTTGCCCCAATCTCTTCCTGTTCTATCTGCTGATACGGAAATGATGAAGCAACTCCGCCCGGATCATTGTATTTAAATTTCAATGTATATAAACCGTCATCATTATGGATACAAAAAATCATGCAGATAAGAATATTCAAAAGACATTGAATAAGTATTATTATATCATTGTGGTGCTTGGATTGACCCTGAGTGCCGTCGCTTTTATTCTAAGCTTCGTGGTTGAGAATACCACCATGACCGGTATTTTTCAGATCATCGGGTCGTTAATGGCGGGAGCCCTGATCTCGGGTTTGTTACAGGTCAAGTTGCTCGGTGATTTCAATAAGCAGGATATTAAACTGGCTTTACAACCGGATCTTCATAATCTCGAAAACGTTCTGGAGGAACAGATACAGAATATAGTTCCCGTGATTACCGACAAGACGATCAGTTCGGTAAAGAATATAGAGGACAGGGTTTCGAAAGCCACGGATTTCATGCTCAACGGAATCGGGGTATTAAGCGGAGCCAATCAGTCGGGGATCGTTAATATTTTTCCCAACAGGTATTCCACAATTTCCAATACTTCGGTTATTCAGGAAATATCAAAAGAGATGCGGGAAGAAAAAAATTCGATTTCGATTATGGGGATTTCGCTGGGAGATTTTTTCCTGGACAGGGGACAATTGAATAAAGTCTTTATGGAAGTGATCGAGAAAGAGAGAACCATCGAATGTCCCCTGAGTATCATACGGGCAATGATCGTAAATCCGCATTGTAATGTGTTGCGTGAAAGGGCTCGGTGGGAAGTGGGACACGAGTACTATTATGATCCTATTTTTTATGACAGTACCACTTTTATAGAAACGGACGGTGCGGCAAGGATCGCGAAACGTCTTTTTGAGAATAAGAAAAATATTGAAGTCAAGACATACAAACTTGCTCCTACGGCTTTTGTACTCATGACCAGCAGGTTCTTATTTCTGGAACCTTATTCCTACGCTTCGAGGGGCGGGGGGAAAGTTCCGGTTTTTCAGGTGAAGGCGGGCAGTGATCTATATAAACATTACGAAAGCCATTTCAACCGGGTGTGGAATAATTCGGCGGAAACGATCAGTAACTATCAGGCATTGCCGAAATAGAAGTGTATTATAAAATGTGATATAATTGTCAGAGCTTTAATAGACAAAAAAAGATAGGCTAATACTGATAAGGAAAGTTTGAAAATGTTTTGTCCATTGAATCAGATTGATGCATGAAATGATTAGAGTTTAACGGAATAATATACGTATATCCGGGATTTTCGGCTCCGGTGAAATGAGTAATAATAGTTCCCGGTTTGCCGTTTATTTAATAATTCACCTTAAATCCCAAAAATGAAAAAATATTTTCTCTTATTTACTTTTATCCTGATTTGTTCCGTTTTCGCGGGATGCCATAAAAATGAAGATCCTCCTCCGGATCCGCAGCCCCTTCCGATGGAAGATATTGCTTACGGATCCCATCCCCGGCAGACCATGGATATTTCCCTGCCTTTAAATGCCGGTTCCTGCAATCAGGTGCCGGTTGTGATGTGTATCCACGGGGGAAGCTGGAGTGGGGGAGATAAAGAAGATTTTGATTGGATAAAACGATCTGTAAACGATTATAACTGCGCTTACGTCACGATCAATTACCGGCTCGTGCAGGATAATGTCACGTATCGGGAAATGCTGGATGACGTCCATAAAGCGATCTTTTACCTGAAAACCCACAGCAATTCTTATCATCTCAAAACCGACCGAATGGCTTTGTTGGGAAGCAGCGCCGGCGGACATCTGGCATTACTTTATTCTTATACGGTCAATAGTCCCATCCCTATCGCTTGTGTCTCATCACAGGTTGGTCCTGCCGATTTTCTTGATCCCGGACAGATTGCCCTGAACGGCAGGGAAAAACTGGATCTCATGAATAAATTGCTTGGAACGCGGGTTTCTTATACCGAGTTTGAACAACCCGGCTTTATCTTTCCCGAATCATGGACTCTGGCTTCACCCATTTACCACGTGAGTAATGACAGTCCGCCAACCGTACTGGCTTACGGCATGCGGGACGAACTTGTGTCCTATACCAATGCTTTACGGCTCAACGATACACTGGAGGCTTATGGTGTCGACCACCGGCTGATCCTTTATCCCAATTCAGGTCACGGACTCAATAACGACCCCGATAAAAGTACGGAATACTGGCGCACCTTAATTCAATATGTAGATGCTTATCTGCTCAGGTAACCGGTAATACTGGTTTTGATGGTGGCTTCTATTTCCTTTTCTTATATTTGCATATATTTAATTATGGAATCATATCAGGTGAAGCAGTGGGGATACTTCTAAATCTTTTCTTTATTGGAGGTTTATCCGTATTTATCTTAATCACAATAACATATATGATTTCCGATGAAATAAGAGGAAGTAATACAGTTATATATCATTTTACCCTTAATTTTGTATTTTGCCTATTAGGGAAGAATGAATGTTTACGATGTTTTTTCTCTTTCCTATTAAGTTAATTACTTTCTTTTCTAAACCCGATAATCGTGGATGGAAATATCCGGAGATAACCAACCGGTACTCAGAATCATAACCCATATTACGATGCCATTTAAATATTGAACAATCGTATAAAATTTCAGGTTTTATTTCATTCTCCGATAAAAACGGTTTTTACAGAACGAATTCTTTCAAATTGGATGGTCAACCTTGTGATCCTCTGCAAATCCCTTCCTATTTTATCGCATACTGTTTATTGTCCAACAGATTTACCGAATTAAGGAAACTTTTGAATTCCGGATATTCTTCCGGGGAAACCACTTCCTTGAGTTTGGTAAATGTACGGGTGGCCCGGAGTTCACCTTTTTTGGAATAATCAAAAGTAAGTTCATAAGTGGCTGCGGCACATTCGAGCCGGGTATTTTCAGGTATTTCCACCAGTTGTTTATTCTCCGGTAAAGTAAATACGATCTCTTCTTTTTCCGTATCGCAATATACATAAGCCCAGAATTCAAAAGGAGAATTACGTTTTTCCGAGGAAACCATCGAGAGGGATTCGACCGCTTCGGTCCACGGTAATTTGAACACTTTCATATTGGCAACATCCTGTAACGCATCTCTGGCTTCGAGATGGAATTGATAGGAAACACTGTCGGATAAATTGTCCAGATTGGAGAAAATAAGGTCGGATACTTTTACCGGATTTTTCCATTTTGCCGATTCATCTTCATTCATGCTTTTCAACCGGTCTTCCTGTCCCATATTTTCATATACATAACGGGCGAAAGCGGCCCATTCTCCCGTCAGGATATTACCGGATTTAACCTTCATGTCGTTATTTTGGCATGAAATCCGTTTATTCCGGATAAGCTCGTTTTGCTTCCTGGACGGCATCTCCATCACCAGCAGCTTGTCACCGATCGTTTCGTTTTTATAAGGAATAGGGAGAATTGATGAACCTAAGGCGCTTTCCACAGCCGTCCCGAAAGGCAGTTTATTATTGGTCAGTTCCAAGTAATAAACTTCATTATCGATCACCAGCCTGGCGATGCAATGGTTGAAATTAACGGAAGGAAGCGCCGTGGTATTTTTGCCGTTTTCTTTCGACTGGAACAGTACCAGGTTCGCTTCGATGCCCACTTCTCGACAAAGTGCCACGAATAAAGTGGAAACATCCTTACAATCTCCCAGTCGGGTAATGATAGTACGGGAAGCTTTTTGAGGTATAAAATTACTTTGCAGGAAAGAGACATTGGAATAGGTAATATTATTGAGGATGTATTCATAAAATAACTTAGCTTTCTCCATTTGCGTAGCATCTTCTTTTCCCCGTAATATCTCGCTTAAAGTTTCCTGCAACACGTAATCGGAATGGACATTGATTTTATTGGATGTCAGGTCCTTGTACCAGTTACTGATGAATTGCCAGTCCGGAATACTGCTGACGATCAACATCGGCGCTATATCCGTAAACGGACTCATGTAAGGTTCCGATTTGATGGCGGGTTGTATACTGTCGACCACCCATTCATAAAGTTTCATCTGTTCGATATCCGTGACGGAAGGCTCTATTTGTCCGTTCTTTACCAGGTATTGGAACTCTTTATCTGCAGGAGCCAGAAGGGCAAAACGGGTATACATGACGGGTATGCCGTATTGCATTAAGGCCCAGTCGGAGAAATGTTTGGATAAAGTCCCGGTCTGGTAATCCTGAAGACGATATTCCAGATGAAGTACATCCCCGACTTCCAGGTTGGGGAAAACGATCCGGTTCCGGTAGTCGGTCTCAGCTTTAACCCGCTGCCCGTTGGCTTTGATCACTTCATATTTGTCCAAAAGCAGTTTTTGACTATTATTACCATAGGCGATATTATATTCTTTCCACTCTTCAATGCCCGATTGGTTCAATATCTTGACCGCTATTTCCGTTCTGATCTCTTTCGCTCCTTCCGGATAAAATACCAGCTGGTTGTCGTATAGAACGATAATCGCATTATCTTCCGGATAATCAGCGGCGACAGGTGTTCCTGCAATCAGTTGGGCCAATTCGATTTTCGGGAAAAGGTCAAATACTTCCTTTTTGTTTTCCAACAGCCGGAGCTGGTTTCTGGAATCATAGGAAGTTGGGCCGTAGTAAATGGATCTCCTGAAAGCTTCTTTAGCTTTTTCCGTGTTCTTCATATCTTTATGGATATAGCCCTCGGTATTATAGATCTGCGACATATAAGGCGCGATTTTCTTAATCTCATCGAGCGTTGCCAGGGCTTCCTGGTATCTTTGCATTCTCTGGAGTAATGTGGCATAAGAGTATAGGAAACCGCACGCGTAAGGCATTGTTTCGTTCCGTTTTCTTAAGGTCGATAACGCTTTGTCGGTTTTTCCGGTATTCATATATTTGTAGGCTAATTTTTCCAGAGCCTGAGTACTGAAATATTTCTTACAATAATTTTCCAGGATCTTCGTAGCGGCTTTATTGTTATTGAATAATTCCTCTTCTATGGCAAAATTCAGATTCATGAATTCGTAATTATGAGGATATTTAGCATACATTTTTCTGGATAAAATCATGAATTCCTCCGTTTTATGCTGAACTGAGGCCGTATAGATATCCATGGCGTCAGTAATGTAACTCTCTCCATACAGGTTTTTGATCTTTTCGGCAATGGTTTCAGCTTCAGAATATTTTTCCGAGGCTACGGCATCGGTGTATAAGTGCCTTAAGGCGATGAATGCATCCGGATCATTCTGTTTGATATTTTCGATTTCACGACTGTAATCGATATTATTATTTCCCCTTGAATAAGCTTCCGACAGGCGATGACTGACAAAAGAGGATACCGGGGCAAGTTTTTCCGCTTTTTTCAGGATATGGGTGCCCTCGTAAGCTTTGTCGTTTCTAAGATAGGTCTCTCCCAATGCGATGTAATGAAGCAATTCATCCGGATTTTCCCTGATTTTTTCTTCAAAATAGGTTTCTGCGAAAAAAGGCAACATTTCAGGCAATGATTGCATTTCCGATTTCCGGTAATCCGCATAATTACCGGATTGGGTTATTCCGGTAAGAGGTATTCCGTTTTCATCCGTGAGCCGGATAAGAAAATTGGCATTGGAAATCTCACTCTGTCCGATTTGAACCAGGATACGGTTAGCACCTTCATTCAGTTTGATTTTATATCCGTAAATATCGATATCGCAATTCCTTTCTTCCGGAACGGACGCGACAAGCACATCGTTAACCCATATTTTTAAGGAACCGGAAGTGCCGGCGCGAAGGTATACTTCCTGCTCTTTGTCACTGTTTACAAAACTTTGTGCGTAGGCGATAATATTGTCCAACGGGAAATAATAATCGAAGTAGAACCAACCGTCCGGTTTATTGGCAGGAGGAGTATACCACCGGATATCGGCTTCCACTTTATTACTGAAAACATCGGTATTACGGGATTTGGACAAGGCTCCCCAATCTTTGTTGAAACCGCTCCCCGATATGTTATCGAACGAACCTAAAACCTGCCATTCCCTCAGAAATCCTATTTTATCATACCATTCCGTAGCTTTCGCCATGTTATTCGAATAGAAGTAATGATCTCCCAGTTTCCTGTATACCATGGATTTCAGGGTTCCGTTCATTTCGGGGTCATTCACAATATCCTGATAAAACTGTACTTGTTCTTTGGGTAATACCTGTCCGGAAGAATTGTTTAGCATGGAATAGAAAGCATATAAATAAGGATAGGGATTATCGCTTTTTTCATAGAATTGCCGGAAATGATCGAAAGCGCCGTTTTCATTAAAGTCATTCCAGTCCAGAAGGGCCAGGCATAAATAAGCTTCGGTCCTGGGTTCGTTTCCTGAAGCGGCCATTTTAAAATATTCCCGGGCTTCCTTCCGGTTATTCCGGTTGAAGGCTTCCCACCCTTTCCGGTAATGGTCTTCATTATTAGAGAAAGTAACGGAGCATGACAGACAGAATGCTGTCAATAACGCAAATTGAATTTTTCTTTTCATATAATAGTAAATAACGGGTTATCTGCTTGTCCTTAATTTGACCTACAAAAATAGGAAAAATAGAATTTCATTTATCCGAAAGTAGATAACATGACAATAAAAATCCGGAAGTCCGGAATGATTTAAAGAATAAGAAAAGATATTTAGAATGATATATCTCCGATCTCTATTGCCGTAACCATTTAACCAGTTCCGGTATGGTGCTTTCCATTTTCCGAACAGTATCCGTAAATACGGTATTGGAGATTTCAGGATTATTTTCCAGCCTTTTAATAGGAATGGTTTCCGTAGGACGTATGATATAAGCTTTTCCTTCCTTTTCCAGTTTCTCTATCTCTTCGATCCTTTGGTTGTAAAGGGATGCCCGCTCCCGCATTAACTTTACCAAGGACGGGTATTGCCGGTAGCGGATGCCGAAAAGCGTGTTGAGAGAAGAGTCCTCTTTGCGATATCCTTTCGGGCGGGTTAAGATGACGACCAGTTTTTCGTAACCTTGCTGTAAGGCATGATGAATCGGAATGGCATCCGCTAATCCGCCGTCAAGATAAGGTTTTCCGTCAATGATCTTCATTTTTGAGATGAATGGTAAAGAGGAGGTCGCTGTAAGAAAATCACATAACCGGTCGGGAGAGCTCTCATTCAGGTTGAAATATTCGGGTCGCGCCGTCATGCAATTGGTCACTACGGTATAAAAACGGGTAGGGGAAGACGGAAGTCGGTCATATTCCAATGATTCCAGCTTTTGCGGGATTTGTTTGTAAATAAAGTCCCAGTTAAAATAATTCCCGTTTTTCATTAAATGCCTGATCCCGCAATACCGGGGATCGTTGATATACCGGTTGATCTGCCTGTTACGTTCCTGCTGACCGGTTACGTAAGATACGCCGTAAGCGGTTCCGGCCGAAACCCCGATCATATACGGGAAGGACAAATGGTGTTGCAGGAATGATTCCAGTACTCCCGCCACAAAAATAGCCCTGAATCCGCCGCCTTCCAATATCACGCCCGTATTCTTCGTCAACGTGTCCATAATGCTCCGGTTTAAAGTATTAATTTTCCGTCCGTTCTTAAAATTTGCAGTATCCTTTCATCATTCCGGCGATCGGGAATCGTCATGCCTTGCGGCAATCCGGGATAACCCGCCCGTACTTTCATTTCATGGTCAGCGGAGATCATCATGGGATCGATCACCATCCAGTCACAGCTTACGGAGGAGTAAGACGGCCAGAAATAACCGGTATAGATCAGTTCCCCGTCCGCAACCACGGCAAAGGGGACTCCCCGTACGGAATGTTCCAGCTTTTGGATTGCACCGGCTCCATTATCGGAAATGGTAAACGCGTATTCTTCCGTATTATACCTGATGATATCGTGGTATCCGATCAGTGGTTCTTCATCTAATACAATAGTATTCTCGTCGATCTGTCCGTTAGTATTTTCAATGGTGGAGAAATCCTGAATAAGGAAAAACTCGATTCCCGAAATGGACTCCTTTGATTTCCCGTCCGGAACATTTTCCGTTTTGGATCCGGATTCTGTGGAGCATCCTGTAGACAAAATGAAAATAGCGGAAAATAAAATGACAGCAATCGAATGTGGAAATTTCATAGCAGGGATTTTATTCCACAAATATACATTTTATTATGAAAGGAAGATTATTTTATGGCGATGTATATCTCTACTTCCGAGGCGTCGCCACGCTGGGATTTCTCCCCGTAGACTTCAAAATCAGCCGTATATTTCCTGTTCAGAACTTTGTCGCGATCCCAGATCTCGTTCCAGATATACATCCAACGTTCCGCTGTCGATATATGGCGCCATATACCAGGATCCGGAAAGAATACGGGAGTATGAAACAGCGGTGAAAGAAAATAATGTCTATATTTACCACGGTGAAATAGACCAGATTAAATTACGCCGTGATAGGATGATGCAAAAGTGTGAGCATATTTTTAAACAAAGTGGAATCGAGATGCTGGATGTTCTTCCGAACCTGTTGGAGCATCTGAAAATACCGACTTACATAGAACCTGATGTCTATTTTTATCATCCCGACCACCTGGGAAGCAGCAGCTGGATTACCAGCCACAGCGGGAGAGGTATTCAGTATATGAATTATCTTCCGTTTGGGGAGAGTTGGGTAGATCAGCGCAACAGCAGTTGGAATGAACCTTATACTACAACGAAATTATAATAAGGTGGAAGGAGCAATAAAAGATTTAAAAACATATAATTCAGATTTATATCACAATTTAGATAATTTGAAAGATGAAAATGGGCGTACAGTGGATGTTTACGTAAAATTAAATGGAAATCTCGCTGGGCAGGGTAGAGATGGGCAAGTTATTGAAAATTAAAGATCTACAGATGAACGCTTTTATAATTTATCAGAAGTTATGACTGCAATTGGTATAGTGATAGAGTTAAATCCAAACTCACTTGATATAGGAAAATCTTTTTCCCATGAAGGGGGCATGGATATACGATGTGCCAAATCTCTTTTTCAATGGTTAAAGAATAATGGCCTTAATACTCCTGGCTATGATGGGCATAATCCCTATGATCCTTCTGGACGTAAAGCAATAAAACAGGAAGGTATATATGATGCTAACCGGCGCCGAAATCCTATTGATAAATAAAATTTTGATATGAAAAAATATATTTGTTTCAGTATTGCAATGTTTCTTTATATTGTATTATTTTCACAAAAGGATTCTATAAATAAGAAAGATATCAGATGGAAAATATTAATAGAAAAACAAGATGAAGAAGAGCGGAGAAAAGCGGATAGCAATGTAATTGTAAAAATAATTTACGATACATTAGGAAGTGATTATATTGAGCAACATTTTTACCATAATGGTAATTTATATTATCAAATTCCTTTTGTTAATGGTATGGCGAATGGTATTTATAAAGAATATTATCCTAACGGTCAGTTAAAATATAAAAGAGAGATGAAAGATGGATATTATAATTCAGATATCTGTAATAGTATTTTATTTGATAGATTTGGAGATGCGTTAATTACAGTAATTTGTTTACCTTATGATAAAGAAGTATACTCTTTTCAGACAGGATACTTTTATGGAGAACCTTATTATTTGATGATACGTAATCCTGAAAACATTTTAGTGGCAGAATTTTCATATGTTAATAATAAATGGAAAAAGAATAATTATCATCGTAGATCAGTAAGATACGCTAATAAATTACTAAGGGTTTATAAAAAGAATCCTGTCAAAAGGTGGATGGATTGAACAGAATTAAATTTCTCCTTACATAGTAAACAATCAAAAGTATTACACCAAACATTACTATGCGGGAAGCGAGCGTATAGCCAGTAAAGTGGGAAGAGAAAGTCCGTTTATCGGAATCGAAGTTCCGCTGTCGATATATGGCGCCATATATCAGGATGCGGAAAGAATACGGGAGTATGAAACAGCGGTGAAGAAAATAATGTCTATATTTACCACGGTGAAATAGACCAGATTAAATTACGCCGTGATAGGATGATGCAAAAGTGTGAGCATATTTTTAAACAAAGTGGAATCGAGATGCTGGATGTTCTTCCGAACCTGTTGGAGCATCTGAAAATACCGACTTACATTGAACCTGATGTCTATTTTTATCATCCCGATCACATGGGAAGCATTGAATTATATCTTTTTTACAATATAAACTGATGATAAAAGCTTTTAATAATACAATATAATCTCTGAATAAAGCTTTTTGAACAGTCTAAAAAATAAAAACGGTTTTATCCTCTATAATCACATCAGAGTTCAGTATATTTTCTGTATATGGGTAGCCTGATAAGGCAGCTGGTCGATCGGGTATTTGGAAACCCTGAATTTCCTGTGGTCAAGGTACTTTTCTATGAACGGCAGGTCGGGAGCGTAGTAGAAAACTCCTCCTTTTTTAAGTCCGTAAAGAATGGCCATATAGGTTTTGGAATAGCCCGTGATGTTTCCGTCTTTTCTGAGATGGTGATGCCGGAAATGGTTGGAAAATCCCAGATGACTGATCACGGTGCCCCATCTGTTCCTGCCGTAATCGAATTCAAGCCAGTCATGATTTATGATATAAGGACTTGTTCCGGTAAAACGTTCAATGCCGAATGCTTCTATTCCCCGGGATCTTAAAAAATGGACCAGTGATCCTTTTATTCCGCAGCCCAGATCCAGGACAGGCTCTTTCAAAGAATTTATATTGAGTTGTAATATCTTAGCCTGTAAAACAGCGCTGTATTCTTCACAGGTAACGGGATCTAATATCGCTTCCCGTCCGGTATAAAGAATTTTAGCAAAAGAATTACTTTCCAGAAGCCACGACCTGATTTGTCGGTAATGTAGAGGGATGAGTTCATCGGGCGGGCATCCATTCCGGATACCGGTCAGTAAACGGGAATAGATCTTGCGTAGTTTTGATTTCGTCCGTAAAGGAAACGCATAATACTGATTAATACGGCATAATTCCCGTATCGTTTTTTCCGTCGCGTAGCCGATCATCTGTTCTTCTTCTTTTCCAGGTATATTACGGAATAGCTCCCATGATCTCATGGTGGATTCGGACAAAGAGAAAATATCCGGATTTTCTCCATGGAAAAAATTCCTGCCGGCATTAAACGTTACCTGTTTATCAATCGTACGATATAATTCTTCCGGGTGCATTTTTTCGGTATTAAGAACTTCTTGGAAAAATCTGAAAATTAATATCTTCTGGTTTTGGATTGGTAAATCCGGTATTCTTCCCCGAATACTCCGGACAAGTATTTTTCTTCTTCCAGTATCTGGATATGAAATATGATGATGGCGATAATGGTCAGCAGTAACAGAAAAACATTGGAAAACAGACACGCTATTCCCAGATAAAAAAGATCGAAACCGGTAAAAGCCGGATTACGGCTAAACCGGTAAATTCCCCGGGTAACAAGGCGGGTATGTTGTGTGTTATCGATGCCGGCACGCCAGTTATCCCTCATCGTGATCACGGCCAATAGAAAAAAGCAAATGCCGGCGATGGATAAAATGATGCCGAAAGTGTTTAAAAAGACGGATTGGAACAAAGGTGTTAGCCATCCTTCAGGCCAAAGGATACTTCCATATTGTAAGACCGGTATCGTGAAAGTGATCGCCAAAAGAAAACTTTCCACTTTCCGGGTACGGGCCGGTTTATTGCCTTTCGCCATTCTGTCGCTGCTGATGCCTTGTCTTTTCAGGAGCAGTTGTTTGGAAAGATAGATCAGGTAAAAAGCCGTGGTTAATATCAGGGCGGCAACTTGAATAGGATTCATCTTTTAATAGTAACTATAGGTAATCGTGTTATCTTTCGGGTATCTCAGTTCATAAGTGAAACCCAGATTGTATGATTGTCCCGCCCTGACCGGAACGGTCCATTTTAATAAGCCGATGCTTTCCGTATATTCCGCTTCACCTTTATCTTCGAGCATCACTTTGATATTCTTATTTTTACTGACCGGGATCTGGTCCAATATTTCAATGTCGATATCGGTAGAGAGGTTATTCCGCAAGAGAAATTCATAGCTGATCTTCTCCCTTTTTTCCGATCCGATACGGCTTTCGCTGCTCAGGTCCTGTTTTTTATTTCGTTTTACCGTAATCCTGTTATCCACGCCAAAAGATAAAGGATATTCTTCTCCGGTATAATTTTCCCGTATCTGGATCTGTCCTATAAAAGCGTCCTGCAGATATATGCTTGCCGTGCCGTTGAGTAAGTTCAGGTTGCTCCATTTGGGAATATAGGCTAACAGGAATACCTGTTCGGTCAGTTTCGGTATGGCATGGTATAAGAACCGGGCATCGATCTGCCTGTTATCAAGGGTCAGGACCTGAGATTTACCATTACCTGCGATGGATTGCTTCGCCCCAATCTGATAAGTGATATTGATATCGGTATGGTAAACCGTATTTTGCGGGATTGACTGTTTCGCCTGCTGGCTTAATTCGACCATATTGCTATACATTTGCACCAGGTCCTTTTCTGCTTCCACCGATTCGTCCGCCATGGTCTCATACTCGCGTGCCTGTGGTGACGGTGTATAAAATTCTACAAATACAGGTGAAAGTACGGGCCGGTTCTGGTCCTGCACAGGCTGGTTGGTCATTAAGGTAATTTCACAATCTTTCCAGTCGATGCCGGTATTCTGCCATACCGAAGCTTTATATACGATATGGACAGGTTTATCTTTACCTTCGGCTTTGATGTCATAAGAAGGTTGCCAGCCGCAACGGGTCACAAAATATCCGAGTTCGATCGTTTTGGAACCGGCGGAGGTAACTTCCACCGTGACCTCTATCTGATTGTAATTTTTGTTTTTAAGAGCTCTTTCTTCCACCAGCTGTGCGTTAATCCTTATCAGTTCTTCCTGGATTTTTGTGATTTCCTGGGTAATACGGTAGCTCTCTTTTTTCAGTTCATTGATTTTATCGGCATAGAATTTGGTGAGTTCCCGCAGTTCGGTGACGGTATGTTTTTTATCGTCGCCATCTTTACCTCTTACCAACAGATTCAGTAAATTGATCTCATCCTGCACCGTCTGCTTTTCAATTTCCGATAGCTCTTTTTCTGTGATCAGTTTTTTCTGAGCATCGAAAAGATCCTGCTCTTTCTTAGTTAACGAGGATATATCCATATAATTACGGGAAATATTGACGGATACGATATTGGCTCCCGAACTGATCTTGGCCTGTAAGCTTTTTTCAACTATGGCATCCGTGATATTAGTTATAATTAAAGTATGACTTCCTTTTTCCAGCGATATTTTTGAAACCGAGTTTACCCGTGCTCCGTTAAGATAAATATCCGCTTTGTTGATCTGGTAGTCCAGCGGCTTCTGGGCAAATATCCACAGGCTTTGGACCATAAGAATGGTAATGAACGCAATTTTTTTTATCATCATATATTGGATTTAAAAGATTCGGATTATCGATCCGGAAATATCATTTCCAATTGATTTTCAAAGTAAACCACAGTATAATTTTTTAAAGACTTTAGGATTAATCACTGTTTATTTATCTTCGGAAAATACATGGAGTAGCCGGATTTTACGGAAGGACAAAAATAAATATTATGATCGAGGAAACCAAATAAATCCGATATCTTTCAGATATGAATGGAAAGTATCTGTTTTCGGAAAAGAAATCTATGTGGATAATGGGCGCTTTGAGTTTAATATGCTTTTGAGAAGCGTGGAGCAGTGGAATATATTATCATAAAACAGGTTGTCGAAAAACTTTGTCGTCATGAACGTAATAAAGTATCAATATATGATGATTAATATTTAGATTCTTCGTTATCACTCAGAATGACAAAAAATACATTCTCGTATTTTTTCGACAACCTCTTTTTCGTTTTAAATTCCCGGTATATTTCCGGAATTAAAACTTCATTTTTTTAGCTTTGTGCTTCATCTTACCTTCCAGGTCTACAACTTTTCCTTCAAGGGATTCATTAAAATCGTCTATTTTATTTTTCACGGAGTTAGTTGCTTCCTGTGCCTTTTGGCCTAATCTTTTTCTGGTTACTTCTCCTTTATGGGGAGCGAATAATAAACCGGCGGTTACACCAATTGCGGCGCCCCCCAGAAGGGTAACGGCTGGTATAATTACATTTTTTGCTTTCATGATAAAATTTTTAAATTATTTTTCTTCATAACAATCGTATCCGTCCCTTTGTTGTGGTAAAAAAAGTTAAAACGGATATTGATGGATGCTTAGAGAAAAGTTTATCCAAAGGATATCTTATATCCCGGACACAGTGAAAAGATCTGTTCTATGAATTTATCCCGGATTCATCTATAATCAGAACCACAAAAGCCGTTGTTCAAAGATTCGCTCTTTTGTTATGCTAATCATTCCAATTTGTCATCCTGATTAATCCTTTTTGTTATTCTGATTATTCCCTTTTCTTATCCTGAATATTCCTTTGTCATCCTGAGCGTAGCGAAGGATCTGTTTCAAATTAACCCGGAACGGGATCAACCAATATTCCGAATTCCGGCTTTTTCCCAATCTTCAATATCACCTTCAATAATTTCAAAAAGAGGATGGATTTCAACGACCGTTTCCAATAAAATAATTTCCCTGTATTTTTCCGGATTACGGGAGGAAAGTTTATTTTTAAGATGTTCCCATTCATGGCGTAATTGTCCGGTAGTTACCGGAATTTTCGGACACTCGCAAGCTGCCCCGATTTTCCCGGTATCGAAGCGATATCCGCGTTGTGCAGCTTCCCGTGCGATAACAGCCAGATAAAATTCAATAGCTTTTAAAGGATCTCGCGAAGAACGGAAACGTACCAATTGCGGATGATTTCGGTAACCTTTGGTCTGGTCCATCAATACTTTCCGTGCCAGTAAACCTTCCCGCCAGCAGGAAACCAAGCCCTGGGCATCGAGATACATGGGATGTAAAGACCATAAACGCATACTATTTATTGCGCATTAAAGTTAACAATGAAGGATACAATTCATCTTTTACCCATTTAAATCGGGGTTCCACACGTAATATTTTTTCGTACAACGTTTTGGCTTTATCGTATTGCCCTGCTTCTTCGTAGCGTCTGGCCAAAGAGGTCATCAAACTGAGATAAAACCAGTTCTCATGAGTCTGGTTGCGTTTTTCCATCAGCCGTATGCCTTTTTCGTAAAGTTCCAGAGCGCCGGCTTTATCGCCTCCGAAGGCACCGGGAGCGTAATGCATCAGGTTCGCTTTGTCCGCTACTGCCTGTACATTTTCCGGATCGATCTTATAGGCCTTGTTGATTGAATTGATACTTTCGGGACCTATGATCATGGCTTTTACTTTGTTAAGACTGATTTTATAGCCGATAAATGATCCTTTGTAGGCCAGCGCAGTGGCATTTTGAGGAGATTGATTTAATACATCTTTGATCAGTTTCTCCGCTTTTTCGATATTGGCCTTGGCTTCTTTATCCTTATTGCCCAGTCCGATCAGGTATGCCGTGTAACCGTAATAATAACCAATCAGTTCTAACTTCCGGTCAGGGGAACCCGGATTTTCTTTTTCCATCTGATCCATGGCTGATTTCCATTTTCCCATATCACCGGTAATATACGCATTGTAGATATCGGAAGAATAATTACGCTGAGCCCAAACGTTGGAATTGCTGATAGAGATCAGGCTTAGGAAGAGGATGAAGCAGAGATATTTCGATCTTTCCATATGATGTTTTTTTGTTTATGGTGTTTATACGCACTGATGATAATTTTCCAGAAAATAAATTGTTGTGGAATTATCAGTAACATATTAAGTATGGCGGATTGTTTACTTGCCCGCGAAATAAAAAAACGAATCAACAGGATGATCCCCAAATAAATCAGTCCGTACGTAATGTCCTCGACAATGAATAAATATAACGGCGCTAAAGTTGTAACCATGGCAAAAAGAAAGGTCGTTATTTTACTGCCTCCGAAGAACTGGAATATGTTTTTGGAAAATCCCTGTATGGCCTCGTTAAGCGTATCATACATCCGGCACCGGATATCATGGTCGGAACCCAGTATTGTCGCGATCTTTTTCCGGTTTGATTTGAAATAACGCGCGATGGCGATATCTTCCACCTGATGCGACCTGAAAGCCCGGTGGGGTTGTAATTGGCGATAGCTCTCCGCATCGAAGAACATAAATTGCCCGTTGGCCGCCGATAGGGAAGGAAACCGTGTAAGACGTACTAACGGCAGAGGTAGCAGACTCAATAATATCCAGTTCATTAAAGGTACCGCCAGTTTACTTCCCCAGGAGGGCATGATCTGTTTCGGAAAGACGGATAATAATTTTAATTGATACTTTTCCACGTAAGCCAAAGCTTTTTCCACCAATTCCGGACATACCCTGACATCCGCATCCAGGAAAAGTAATTTATCTCCATGGGCCGCCTCCGCTAATTTGTAACATCCGTAGTTTTTACCCAACCATTGGGATTCAGGTTCTGCACCCTGTATCACTTTTATATGCGGATGCCGGGAAACATATTGCCGGGCAATTTCCAGCGTAGCGTCATCCGAGAGGTCATCATAAATGATGATTTCCAATTGCGGATAACTGATCTTAGTCAGATCATCCAGTAACAGTCCTATATTTTTTTCCTCGTTGCGGGCGGGGATCAGGATGGATACCGTCGGTTTGGAAGTTAACCTGTATTTTTTTGGAAAGTACAATCTGCCGGCCCAGTTCGTGAAAGCCACAAGCATCCGGAGTAGAGCAAAACCTGTAAATAGCCAGCCCAAAGTACTCATAAAGCTTTTTGTTTTGATTTACAGGATGACGCAAACACATTGAAAGCCTCTTCCGTTTCCTCCAGAGTATATCCGTTTTCCGGACGGTAGGATTGCCGGTAAATATAAAGGGACGGCTTTTTCCGTGAATAGTAATCCACAAGGTTTACGTTAAAGATGATTTCTATATCATGCTGTAAATGTTTAAATAAATAGGATATCCCGTTTTGGAACCGGAAGCGGTCGGTATAAAGGCTCTGGATCTCTCCCTGCGGGAAAAAGAGAAGCATATTACCGGGATCGGAAAGTATTTCCGTGCAATACCGCAAACTGTTGATCATATCGCGGGAGTTCTTCCGGATGGAAAAACAACCGCACTGGTTGAGGATCATAAAACGTTGCAATTGTTCCTCCAACATGATAACGTGCAATTTTCTCCGGTAAAAATTTTGGTTGAGCCGGTACTGGATGAAACCGTCCCACCACGAAAAATGGTTCGCAAGAAGTAACAGAGGTAATCCGCTGTCCTCCTGTCGGTCGCCAAACATCCGGATTTGACCGAATGCGGCATTGAGTCCGTATCCGGAATAAAGTTCAGACACTTTTTTCCCCAGAAATGTATGTCTTGCCCTGATCATGATATGAAAATCAAACTATATAATCCGATGATGACAAAGAAGCACATCTGGATGACGAACAATGCCCTTGCCGGACGGTTATCCGAGCGGATATCCAGAATTTCAAAGCCGGAATGGTAAGCGATTGCGATAAAGAACCATACCAGGAAATTTTTGAATGGAGGATACCCGGAGGCAAATTGCCACATTTGCATGGAAGGAGCCACCCATTCGAGTATTAAATCATAAGCGACCATGAGTAACGCGCCGAGAAGGATCCTGAGCCATGGCCTTGAAGATAGTAACCGGCTTATATCATGCGAAGCGTAAGTCAGGAACAGCCAGTTTAAGCCGATAATTAACGGAGTACCGTTTATCAGCGGCGCCAGGCCTTTCCCGTAATGATATTCGCCGAATATTTCTCCCGTATGAGTTCCGGCCATTTCCACAAAAAAAGCGGAAATAAAAATAAAAGTAAACCAGACTATGGTTTTGACATTCCAGTTTGTGTGGAAAACAAAGATCGCGCCGATGACCAGTAATAGCGATAAAGAAGTAATGGCAACAAAGAACCCGCGGGTAAAAGGGATCATAAACAAAAGTAATCCCACGAGATAAAATCTGATAAACATATCAGGCATGGATTCCTTAAGAACCATCCTGTCTAAACGGTTCTTATTCATATCGCGATGAAATTTCCTGTTCAACGATCCGGGCGCTGGCCATACACAGAGGAATACCTCCGCCGGGATGTACGCTTCCGCCCACGAAATAAAGATTCGGGATTTTCCTGAAAAAATTGGGATGTCT
Source organism: uncultured Bacteroidales bacterium (assembly GCA_937949745.1). Taxonomy (GTDB): domain Bacteria; phylum Bacteroidota; class Bacteroidia; order Bacteroidales; family WCHB1-69; genus JAGVVH01. The sequence continues at coordinate 21,580 of CALECM010000120.1, forward strand.
TAAAAATGCGGAAAACATAGAGTTAGAGGAGGAACCGTATAACGCGCCGTTAACGCTGAGCGTATTCTTTTCGATGGTGACAGGCGAAGCAATCTCTTCAGCTGTAATGTGCTTTTCAATATCTGCGGAAAGTAGCCGGTTGATTTTATCCACAATATGGGAGCGGGTGTTACGGATGAGTGTTTCCCAGTCCTGTCCGTCATGGGAGGGTGCATTCACCATAACAAACCAGTTCTCGCCGCCTTTGGGGGCATCACCCCTGACTATTTTAGAACTGATAAAAAGGTAAACGGTGGGATCTTCCGTGATCTGTTTATCCTGGAAAAGGATCTTGAATTCATTTTTATAATCGGCAGAAAAAAAGATATTATGAAGGTCCAGTTCCGGAAAGGAACGGTCAATAGCCCAATAAAAAATAAGGGCGGAAGAAGAAGGCTCCATACGTTTCAGCCTCTTTTTAAGCGGATGTTTCCGGATCAGGTGATCCGCTACGTATTTCACATCTGCATCGGATATGACGATATCGTAAGGTTCGAAACCGTTAAGGGATTTTATTCCCGCCGCTTTTTTATCCCGGACCACAATCCTTTCCACCTTGTTGTTAAAATGGAATTTTACGTTACGCCTGACCGCCAGGTTGTACAGTTGCTGAACGATGTCATACATCCCTTTTTCAGGAAAAAACGCCCCGATATTGTTTTCCAGGTGAGCGATCATGTTTAATGTGGCCGGAGCTTTGAACGGTGAAGAACCGTTGTAGGTCGCATACCGGTCGAATATCTGGACTAACCTGGGATCGGAGAAATCATGCCGGTTTGCTCCGTGAATGGTCCGCATAAAATCCAACTTATATAATTTAAGCGCTATTTTTTTATACGGTGGTGTATTAAAATTGGATAATTTATGAAAAGCGCTGAATATGAATACGGGTGCGCTGATCTCGTAAACCTCTTTAGACCGTTCGAGACGCCTGAACACATGTGCAGGAGAATCTGTGAATTTTTCCGTTATTTCACGTGATAATTTTTCCGGATCATGATAAAAAGTGAATACTGATTTATCAGGGAAGAAATATTTACAATTATTTTCCACCCTTTGGGCGGGTAGTTTTTCCGTCATATTTTCCCCGCAAATCGTAAATAATTCATTTACAAGCTCCGGTAAAGTAAAAAGTGACGGCCCTGTATCGAACCGGTAATCACCGAGGTGTAACTGTGATATTTTTCCGCCCGGAATCTCATTTTTCTCATATACACATACCTCATGTCCTTTGGCGGCAAGTCTTACGGCGCTGGCCAATCCGCCTATTCCGGAACCGATAATACCGATTTTCATCTCTTTTATTTTACAGGTAATTTCCCCAGGAATTTTTCAAATATAATGCGAAACCACGCCGTATATCTTTCGGGCTCGGTCATCAGGTCTTCTTTGATACTGTCTATCGATTTATATTGATAAGCGGCTACTTCTTCAGGATTGATCTTCGGAAGATGGTCGGCCATACCGACGAATACATAATCAATTTCATGCTCCGTCAATTTATTGTCGAAAGGAGCTTTGTATTGGAATTTGAAAAGGTATTCCAGCCTGGCGTTCATTCCCATCTCTTCCCTTAAGCGCCTGTTGGCGGCCACCAGAGCATCTTCGCCCGGAAACGGATGACTGCAGCAGGTATTGGTCCAGAGACCGGGGGAATGATATTTATGATGCGCCCGCTGCTGTAATAACAGCTCTTTTTCAGTATTAAATATGAATATAGAGAAAGCTCTGTGTAATAAAGCTTTACGGTGTGCTTCCATTTTTTCCATTGTTCCTACGGGAACATCTTTTTCATCGACAAGTATAACCATGATATTTAGATTAATTTGGTGAATAAATAAGCTTTTCCGAATAATAATATTTTATAGAAGTTAGATATGCTGATCCGTTCTTCCATTAATTTCTCAGCCTGCACTTTTACGATCTGCCGGGTCAGTGCCCGGTAATAGAGATAGGCGGTATAAACGCCCAGTCGCGCACAACGCGGTAATTCTTTGATCCCGATCCTGGCAATCCGGTAGTCCTCGAAAATATCTTCCAGGATGATCTGTTTGGTTTGTTCGTTGAGTGGTTGATCTTTTAAAATAGGAAAATACACCCGGTGAAGATTGTTGGTATCGTGGGCGAGGTCCCTCAGGAAATTGATTTTCTGAAAAGCCGACCCAAGCCTCATGGCATAAGGTTTCAATCTTTCATATTCATCCGGGTCTCCGTTAACGAAGACCTTGAGGCACATTAGTCCTACCACATCGGCGGAACCGTAAATATATTCTTTGATTTCCTGTTCCCCGAACCGTGACTGGCAGAGGTCGCTTTTCATACTCCGGAGGAAAGCCTGTACCTGGTCATCTTCAATGCCGTAATTCTTTACGGTATCCTGGAATGCATTCAAAACAGGATTGGTACTGATGCCCCGTTCCATAGCTTTATAATAGTCCTGCTCGAATTCTGTTAAAAGTTGTTCCCGGTCATATTCATGGAATGTATCCACGATTTCATCGGCCAGGCGTACAAATCCATATATGCTGTAGATGGCGTCCCTTATGGAAGGAGATAAGCATTTTACCCCAATGGAAAACGAAGTACTGTAAGTACTCGTTACCAGTTTTCCCGTTTCGTAAGAAACTTTGTGATAAAGGGCATCCATAGTCACTATTATTTTATCAATTTCAACATTTTTGCAGGTAATCGTTCGCCAGTTGTGCTGCGATTTTTCCTGAGATCACGGCCGGTGGCACTCCCGGACCGGGAACGGTCAGTTGTCCGGCATAAAATAAATTCTTTACTTTCTTATTATATATTTTGGGTTTAAGGAAAGCGGTCTGCAACAGAATGTTGGATAAACCGTAGGCATTTCCCTGATAAGCATTGTAGTCGCGTGTGAAGTCGCTTACGGCATAAGACTCATGAAATAAAATATCATCTTTAAGCTTCTGCCCTGTAAGTCTTTCCATACGCTCGATCACCTGGTTAAAATAAAAATCCCTGATTTCGGGAGTATCCGATAATCCTGCCGCGACAGGTATCAGAATTACCGCAGCATCTTTTCCTTCCGGAGCCATCCTTTCATCAGAGACGCTCGGAAAACTGGTATAGAAAAGGGGGCTTTCCGGCCATCCCGGATCATCATATATTTTCTCCGCATGTACGCTGAATTCAGTATCGAAAAAAAGTGTATGGTGCGATATACGGTCTATCTTACGGTCGAAAGCGACATAATAAAGTAGGGCGGAAGGAGCCATCACCCGCTTGTTCCAATATTTTTCACTGTAATTACGGTAAGACCTTGGTAAAAGGGATTCCGTGTGATGATAATCGGCGCCGGATACCACGGCATCCGCTCTTTCAAAATTGCCGTTCACCACGACACCCGTTATTTTTTTATCCCTGATCACGACTTCCGTTACCGCGCTGTTGGTGCATATTTTGACTCCGAGGCTTTCCGCCATTTTTTTTATTCCATTGATCATTTCGAACATACCGCCTTTTACATGCCAGGTTCCCAGTATCATGTCCGCGTAATTCATAAAACAATAAAACGCCGGAGTCTGTGACGGCTTCGCACCCAGGAAGATTACCGGAAATTCCAACATTTGCCGTAACTTCGGATTATGGATATTGCGGCGTACTTTACCGCTCAGGCTCGAAAAGAATTGGAATACACGGGCAGCAGTGGCGGGCATTACCAGTTCCATGGGAGATTTTCCCGGTTTATAGACCACTTTCTCCATGGCTACACGGTAATTATAGGCTGCCGATTTCATAAAATTCCTCAGGAATTTTCCACTGCCGGGTTCGTTTTCTTCAAAAACGGCGACAATTTTTTCAAAATCCGCGGATAAAGGAACAGAATCCTTTTCACCGAAATAGATCTCATAACCCGGATCCAACCGCACAAGTTCATAGTAATCGGAAGGTTTATGTCCGAAATCTTCAAAGAATTTCTCGAAAACATCAGGCATCCAGTAAAAAGTGGGTCCCATGTCGAAAACGAAACCTTCTTTTTGCCACTGACGCGCCCGTCCGCCTATCATGCTGTTCTTTTCAAAAACGGTAACTTCATGGCCCTGTTGTGCCAGGTAGCTGGCCGATGCCAGGCTGGAATATCCCGACCCCATCACAATGGTTTTTTTCACCCTGTAAATTTTAAATTTGCTATATTATTTCTTTCTTTAGAATCAATCATAAATGAAAACACATCTTTATCTCCAAATGTTTTCTTTTTCTTAATAATATTGCAAAAAATATGTAAATGTGTAATGTTATGGTTTGAAATAAGAAGATATAACCTGTTTAAAACCAGTAAGATTTTAATCCTTGTTTAAGAAAGTATCGGCAAGGATTTTAAAGCGGGTAATAAAAGAAAAAATCGCATGGAAGTTTTTAGTAATTTAGCCGCATGCATAACAATAATATTATTGGGATTCCGTAAATATCATATTGACAGGTAAAGTCTTAGTAATTAAGGCTTGTTATTTACCCTATTTATGTTGAAAATCCAATGTATAGATATTGAAATTAATCTTATGGAGAGAAAAATTTGGAGAATTATTCCACTGATGGTGTTACTGTTTGTGGTAAACGCATGCTCAAAAGAAGAAGCTACCGGTATTACGGAGAAGTTTACGCAGATTTCTCAATTTACCGGGGAAAGTTACGATCTTACGGTTTTTTATCCGGATCGGCAATTTCCGGAAAGTCCGGTTCCCGTTATTCTTTTACTGGACGGTTTCTGGCATTACGATGCCGTGTCGGAACTTCTGGAAGAAAAGAGTGAAGCCGGCGAAATTCCAAAATGTATACTGGTTTCCCTGGATTATACGGATGGCAAAGGCTCCGCAACACGAATGAAAGATCTGGTTTATCCGGTAAATGAGTATGTGGAGGAAGGAGTTCGGGGAGATTTATTTTACCGGTTTATTACAGAAGAACTATTTCCTGAAATTGAAGGTCAATATAATTCGGATACAACCAAAAGAACGATTATGGGGCATTCCCTGGGAGGTTTCTTCGTATTGTATTCTTTATTGGATAATGCTCCGGAACCCTTTTTTAAGAAATCCATAGCCGCCAGTTGCAGTATGGGAATCGGAAATAATTATTTATTTGTGAAAGAAAGGGAAACAGCGGATCTTAATACCGGTATTCGTCAAAAGCTGTTTATGGGATGCGGTAATCTTGCCGGGGAAGCTCCGGCCCTGCATCAGGAGTTTTTCGAAAAAATGAAATCGCGCCGTTATTCCGGATTAAGGATCGATTTCGAAATTTACGATGCTACCCATGGTACGGATGCTTATCCGACTTTCGCGAACGGATTAACTTATATTTTCCATCATGATTAAAAAATGTGTTGTTGCGGTTATGCTTTTCACCTGTGGTTTTACAGGATTTTCACAGGAACAAATGCCCGGAAGGGAAATGCTGGCTACGATCGATGTCGGGTTCAATATCCCGGAATTATATAACCTGGGCCTGGAAGTTAATTCCGGATATTATGTTTATACGATCAATTGGTTCAGAGTGGCGCCCGGAGTACAAATATCCTATTTCGTTAATACGAAAAACGATTGGTTTGATAATACCGACATCTCTAAAAATTATTATGGGGAATATCGCTTGAATATCATGGCCAATATGGAATTCCTGCCATTCAGGAGGTCCTCATTTTTTATAGGCGTAGTTCCGTATCTCGGGTGTCAGCTTATACAAAATAAAGGGAAACTGATTAATCATGAAGCCCAACTGGATTTTAAGTACAATTATCAATATACTTCTTTCGATTTCGGATTACGTTTGAAAGCCGGAGGGTTTTTCGGAGAGAAACAACGACACGGTATGCACGGATATTTCCAGTTTTCCATGCGTGGCATCGCCGATCGGAATCCTTATACCAAATTTTTCAATCTGGGCATGTCGGATTATAAATCTTATATCGGATTGGGCTATATCTACCGGATCAGGTAATCATTCAGATTGAGGTATTTCTGCCGGTGGATTTAAAAACCGTCCTGGTTTACATGATTTCAATACCTTCGATCCCGTCCCGGGAAATGATCACCCTGAATCGTTTATATTCAACGGTATCTTTTTGCTGAAGCTGGATAATAAAATTAATATAGTAAATGAATTTACTGAAAACGGTTTCGTATCCTTTCTCCTGGTCGGGAATGGAAACAGCTACAGAGGGATCATCCATTTTCATGATGAAATTGGAAAAATTAAACCTCATAATATCATTGATTCCCGCCGTATCGTAAGGAATATTTTCATCAAGCACAGTCCCGTCTATATCGACCAGTTTCCGGTATAGGATGATCTTTTCGGCTGTATTACGATTGTCGGATTCGAGGATATCCGACCGGTTACGCCGGTGGATCACTTCTTCCGGCACTTTTTCTTCATTGACGAAATCCACCCCTTCCTTGATCCACCCGATAGGTTTATCTTTGATACTTATGGTGGTCTTATTGTCAAAATATCTTTTCGACAACCTGGAAGCGAAGTAATAGCGTGCGGTCTCCTTGATCCTGTCTTTGAGCATATAACTTACCACCAGCGCCACGAACAAAGGCATGGTGAAGTTCCCGTATTTCTGCTGGGCCGAAAACGCGATGGCTGTGGCAAAAACCATGGCCAGTCCGGCCGCGATACTGACGGAAAACTGTTCGGCCAGACGACCGTCCTTTTTCACATCGGCATCCAGGAACAGATGATTTTCGATATATTTTCTCAATAACCGGAGCCTGTGTAATATTTCGCTGTTCTTTTTGGGGTTATCTTTTTCGGTTACTTCATATCCCATCCGGAGTCTGTGCGTCCTTTCTTTAAGTATGATCTCCATCAGCTCTTTCTTGCCCATACGGTAATCCCGCGGGTGGACCGCTTTGAGGAATTTCAGGAGTTCGAAGGTTTTATGCTCTATCCTGTTGGAAAGGAATTCATCCCCGAAAGCAAAATAGGTGAGCGCTTTTTCCGGTACTTCCGGCCGGGTAATGACCGGCCTCAGATCCCTGTAAAGTGTCGTAACTTTCTCGATTCTCCGAATATAAAGGTTGATCGCCTCACGTCTTTCACTTCTGTTATTTAAGTTCATCAGGCTTGATACTTCCTGTCTGAGGGCGCTTTTGGTAATGGAAATGAACATTTTGATCTGGTACTCGAATTCAGCCATATTGGCGTCCGAAGGTTCCGCGACCAGTTCGTTAAAAGCTACCTGTAAAAACATATAGGGAAGCGTATTGCTGTCTCCCACTTCTTCTAAAGTATAAATAGGGGTGATGAGCCTTACATAGGATTTGGCATCCCGGTAAAAATGGCTTTTAGGATAGGTCTGGCTATTGATATCCAGACTGTAAGGTACAAAGATCCAGGTATTCATCATGAACTCATTTTCCTTGTGCTGCTTCTCTACCCGGAACCCCGTCTTAAATTCTACGGAAAATTTATCATGTACCCGTACTTGAATATCGATCATCTCTTTGAAGTTGGCATTTACAAAACTCAAAATTAGTCAATTTTGTTTAACCAGAGATTCTTTTATGATAATAAAGTCTTTTCCGTCCCTTTTCCTATTTTTGCACTTATTTATGAATTTAACGAATCATGCGAAATAATAATTCCCTGGTCGTATGGCAGGATTCGCCTTTTATAGAAATATTCCGGATCGAGGAAATAGATGATACGATCTTCAGGAATTACCAGCGCTATGATTTTTACCAGATCTTATGGTTTACGGAGATATCCGGTGACCATAGCTATTGGATAGATTTCAAGGAATACCGTATCTTGCCGGAATCCGTCGTGGTCTTATTCCCGGGACAAATCGACAAGTTGGATCCGAAAGGGAAAAAAGGATTTCTTTTCGCCGTGGATCCCAATACTTTTTTCCAGATCAACCAGCGACTGAACTCCGATTACCTGAACGGGTATTTTTCCAATGTAGTGCTTCCGTTAAACGATGAGTGCCGGGAAAATCTTCATATCCTGATGTCTCTGATATGGAAGGAATATCTGGCTGCGAAAAGAATGGTTTTATTGACAAGCTATGTTGAAGTTGTACTTTTCCATATTAGTGCCATTTTCGAATCTAAGAAAACCGAGTTTAAAGGTCCTGTACCGGGAGTACCGGAATTGATGAAATTGATTGATCTCTATTTCCTCCGGGAAAGAGAGACCGATTTTTACGCAGACAAAATGGGAGTTACCTGTAAAAAACTGAACCTGATCTCTAAAAAAGGGACGACTAAAACCGTTAAGCAGCACCTTCAGGAAAGGTTGATTTTAGAAATTAAAAAAGAGATCCGGATAGGGGAGAAAAACCTGAAAGAGATAGCCTTTGATCTGGGATTCAGCGAACCTGCCTATTTTACCCGGTTTTTTAAAAAACACACGGGAATGTCGCCTACCGCATTTAAGGATTATGGCTGATATGTCCAAGAAAACGGACAATATCTGCAAGTTCGGACAGTAAATAGTTTTCTATTTTTGCACCCTTAAAATTGCTATATGAAAACGTTTACAGCTTCACAGTGGCTTATGATTATAATCCTGTCGTTATTAACGGCTTTGGAGCCACTAAGTATCGATCTTTACCTGCCCGCGTTCATTCCTATTTCGGAAGCCTTTTCATCCTCGATCGCGGCCGTACAACTTTCCCTGACGACTTTTTTAGGTGGTTTTGCCGTGGGA